>JAGRHM010000257.1 GCA_020445005.1 Candidatus Competibacteraceae bacterium
CGTTGCGGTCGCCGAGATAAAAGTTGTCGCCCATGCCAATCTCGTCCCCGTAATAAATGATGGGGGTGCCCGGCATCGACAACAACAGGCTGTTCATCAGCTTGATTTTTCCATAATCGTTGTCCATCAGCGGGGCCAGCCGCCGGCGGATGCCGACGTTCACCCGCATCCGGGGATCAGCGGCGTAGGTGCGGTACATATAGTCCCGTTCACGGTCGGTGACCATTTCCAGCGTCAGTTCGTCGTGATTGCGCAGGAATACCGCCCATTGGCAATTATCAGGGATGTCTGGGGTCTGTTCGAGGATTTCGACGATGGGATAGCGGTCTTCCTGGGCGATAGCCATGTACATGCGCGGCATCAGCGGGAAGTGATAGGCCATGTGGCACTCGTCGCCGTCGCCGAAGTAATCGCGCACATCCTCCGGCCACTGATTCGCCTCGGCCAGAAACAGGCGGCTGCGGTAATGTTTATCCACCACAGCCCGCATCTGCTTGATCACCTCATGGGTTTCAGACAGGTTTTCGTTATAGGTGCCCTCGCGCACGCACAAGTAGGGAATGGCGTCCAGCCGTAGCCCATCAACACCCATGTCCAGCCAGAAGCGCATCACTTTGGTCACAGCTTTTACCACCGCCGGATTATTGTGATTCAAATCCGGTTGGTGCGAGAAGAAACGATGCCAATAGTATTGTTCCGCCACCGGATCCCAAGCCCAGTTGGAGGTCTCGGTATCCGTGAAAATGATGCGGGTTTCCGGAAATTTGTCGTCATCGTCGTTCCAGAGATAGAAGTTCCGCTGCGGCGAACCTCGGGGCGCCTTTCGAGCCGCCTGAAACCAGGGGTGCTGATCGGAGGTATGGTTGATCACCAACTCGGTGATCACTTTGAGTCCCCGGTGGTGCGCTTCGCGGACAAAGTTGCGGAAGTCAGTAAGCGTGCCGTATTGGGGATGGACATTCTGATAATCCGAGATGTCGTAACCGTCGTCCCGCAAGGGTGAAGGGTAAAAGGGCATCAGCCACAGCGTGTCAACCCCCAGCTCCTGAATATAATCCAGGCGTTGAGTCAGACCCCGGAAATCGCCGATACCATCCTGGTTGCTATCGCCAAACGCTTTGACGTGGAGTTGATAGATCAGGGCGTCTTTGTACCATAGTGGGTCTTCAACCCCGGGCCAGCCTTTCGGGTTATTCGCCATGTTTTGTTCCTCAACCCTGGAAAGTTGGAAAATCGCGCTCGGTGTGCAGACCGCTGAGGACCCGGAAGATATGCACCGGCATCCGATGCGGATTCAGCTCCACATAATTACGCGGCCCGTTCCAGATGTAGTGCGCGCCGGTCAGCAGATCATGCACCTGGAACGGCTGAAACGGATCGACGCCTAGTTCCTCCAGGTTCAATCCCGTCCAACCCGCCTGGGTGTAGTTAGGATCCAGATTCACTAGCACCAGGATGATGTTGGAATGGTCGACTGCGGACTTGCTGTAACAAATAATCTGATCATTGTCGACATGATGGAGGCGCAGATTCCAGTCGGATTGTAACGCCGGATTGTGCTTGCGAATGCGATTCATCAAGGCAATGAACTCGCGCAAGCTGTCCGGTCCATCCAGATCCTGGAAACCGCGCTGGCGCAACTGGTATTTCTCCGAATCGAGATATTCCTCGCTGCCATGCTTGACCGCAACGTGCTCCATCATTTCAAAAGCGGGTCCGTAAATGCCGTAATTGGCGGTCAGGGTCGCCGCCATGGCCAGTCGGGTCATGAACATGGGTTTGCCGCCGAATTGCAGCGACTCGTGCAGGATATCCGGAGTGTTCGGCCAGAAGTTGGGGCGGAAATATTCGCGGCCCGGCCCCTGACACACTTCATTGGCGTACTCGCTCAGTTCCCACTTCGTATTGCGCCAAGCGTAATAGGTGTAGGACTGGGTGTAGCCGAGCTTGGCCAGGCGATGCATGACCTTGGGCCGCGTGAAGGCTTCAGCCAGGAAGATGGCGTTGGGCGTGGTTTTCTTGATGTCGTTGATCAGCCATTCCCACATCGCAAACGGCTTGGTGTGAGGATTGTCCACGCGGAAGATGCGCACGCCCTGCTCGATCCAGAATTCGAAGATGCTTTTGATCTCTTCCCATAAGGCTTGCCAGTCGGCAGTCTCGAAATTAAAGGGGTAGATATCCTGATACTTTTTAGGTGGATTCTCGGCGTATTGCACGGTGCCGTCCGGGCGCCAGCGGAACCAGTCGGGATGCGCCTTGACGTAAGGATGATCCGGCGCGCATTGCAGGGCGATGTCCAGGGCGATGTCGATGCCGTGTTCCCGCGCCTTACCGACCAGTTCCCGGAACTCTTCCAA
>JAGRHM010000258.1 GCA_020445005.1 Candidatus Competibacteraceae bacterium
CAGGACAGAATCAACCGATCGGCGGCGGTCGGGTCGTGGTCGGCGTCAGCGGCGAACCGCGTGAGGACTTCGAGGCGCAAACCCAGACTGGGGCAATATTGCTGGCCGCCGATGGACAGGCGCGCGACCTGGCGGATCTGGTCAGCGCCGAACAGCCACGCTCCCCTGACGGCGCAGTAACCCTCGCCGGCTATCCCCCCGCGTTTCGCATCGAGCTGGATGCCGTACCGCCGGCAGTCGCCCGCATCGCCATCGTGCTGGCGGTCAAGCCGGGCATGTCGCCAGGCGTGACTTTCGGCGTCTTCACCGTGATACGGGTCTGGCTGACCGACGCCGCAGATAAGCCCTTGTTACTGTTTCCCCTGCCGCCGGCCTGTCGTGGCGAGACCGCAATGATCATGGCGGAGCTGTATCGCCATCAGGGTCAGTGGAAATTCCGGGCGGTCGGGCAGGGATTTGCCGCCGGGTTGTCGGCCCTGGCGGCGCATTTCGGGCTAAGAGTTCCCCAACCGGCGCCGGGCGCGCCGTCGACTGCGGGGCCCGGACCGCGACACGGCTCTGGTCAGCCTGCCGGTCCCACTGCGTTCAGCGGCACCGGATTTTGCATTCACCCTGAAGGCTATATTTTAACCAACCATCATGTCATTGACGGGGCAAGGGAAATCCTGGCCCGCTCGCCGCGTCAGCGCTGTCGGCTGGAACCGGTCTTCGCTGATCCGACCAACGACCTGGCGCTGTTGCGGGCGGATACGCCCTGGCCGGGCGTGGCGACCTTCCGCGAGGGACGGCAGGCGCAGTTGGGCGAGGCGGTGATTGTTGTCGGTTATCCGCTCGGCGGGTTGCTGGGCTCCGGCCCCCAGGTGACCACGGGCAACGTCAGTTCACTGATCGGCCCCGGCGATGATACCCGCTCGCTGCAATTCACCGCGCCGATTCAATCCGGCAACAGCGGCGGCCCGGTGCTGGATAGCGACGGCGCGGTGGTTGGCGTGGTCAGCTCCAAACTGAACGCCGTGCGCGTCCATGAAATGACCGGCGACATTCCGCAAAACGTCAATTTCGCCATCAAGGGTGCCCTGGCGCGCAGCTTCCTCGATGCCGTGGGGGTAGATTGGCAGAGCCGCGCCCCCCGTTCTACCCGCGGCGCCGCCGAGATCGCCGCCGAAGCACGGGATTTCGTGGTGAAAATCGAATGTCAGGGCGAATGACCCGCTAACCATAACACTAAACTTTTTCAGGAGTATGCCTGCTATGTCCTCTACCTCCCGCTTGCCCATGCTGATCGAGCCGGAATCGCTGCAAGCCCATCTGGCCGATTCAGCGGTGTTGATTGTTGATCTCTGCGATCCGGCCAGTTACGCCGCCGGCCATATTCCCGGCGCGGTTCATTTGGCTTATTCGGAGCTAATCCGGGTCAAACCGCCGGCAATGGGTCTGTTGCCCACCGAGGATTATTTGAGTCAAGTCTTTTCACGGCTCGGGTTGACCCCGGAGCAGCAAGTGGTCGCCTATGACGAGGAGGGTAACGGTCGCGCGGGCCGGCTGCTGTGGACGCTGGCGGCGCTGGGACACGAGCGGCTTTCCATGCTCAATGGCGGCATTCATGCCTGGGACGCCGTCGGTGGGGCGCTGGAAGCCCAGTTTCGCCATCCAGAACGCCGCGCTTATCAAGCCCGGTTCGCAAACCCAGAGGCCATTGCCGACCGGGATTATATTCTATCGCGACTCGGCCAGCCGGATCTGGCGCTGCTGGATACTCGTACTACGGCTGAATACACAGGGGCAGATGTACGAGCGGTCCGCGGCGGCCACATCCCCGGCGCGGTGAATCTGAACTGGACCGACGCCATGGATTCGCAACGGCAATTACGTTTCCAACCCGATCCGGTTTTGCGTGAAATGCTGGAAATTCGCGGCGTCACTCCGGACAAGGAAGTGATTGTGTATTGTCAAACGCATCACCGTTCGGCGCATACCTACTGGGTGTTGCGTCACCTGGGTTATTCACGGCTGCGCGGCTATCCGGGCGCTTGGTCGGAATGGGGCAACGATCCGGCTTTGCCGATCGAAACCTGAGATTGCTTCAGCTTCCGTCTGGCGCTGCGACAAACAATCGTTCCCGATAAAATCTGAGTTCTTCAATCGAATCGCGAATATCCTGGAGCGCCAAATGGGTCGAGGACTTGTTAAAGCCCTTGATCCGTTCGGGATACCAGCGCCGCCCCAACTCCTTCACCGTGCTCACATCCAGATTGCGGTAATGGAACCAGGCTTCCAGTTCCGGCATCCAGCGCGCCAGAAAGCGCCGGTCCTGACAAATGCTGTTGCCGCACATCGGCGATTTATCGCGGGGAACGAGCGGGCGCAAAAATTCCAGAGTGCGCAATTCAGCCTCGCGCTCGTCAATGCGGCTGGCGCGGACCCGCGTAACCAACCCGGATTCGCCATGCTGCTTCTGATTCCAGTCATCCATTGCCGCCAGCACGGCATCGCTTTGATGGATGGCCAGCACCGGTCCCTCGGCGAGAATATTGAGTTGGCTATCGGTTACGATGGTGGCGATTTCGATAATGTAATCCGCCTGGGGCGCCAGGCCGGTCATCTCCAAATCGATCCAGATCAGGTTTTCGGGAGACATGAATTGGGTTCTCTTCACTTTTTCCAGGTTTGGCCATCAGGTCTCAGGTTCTTATCCCTTGATCCCGCCCAGCATGATTCCGGCGATGTAGTAGCGTTGCAAGACCACGAACAATAACATGACGGGCAGCACGGTCAGCACCGAGCCGGCCATCATTAATTCAGTATCCTGCACATGCTCGCCCAGCA
>JAGRHM010000259.1 GCA_020445005.1 Candidatus Competibacteraceae bacterium
CATGCGGCGTATTGCCATGATGGGAAAAAATGCCGTGTGCCGTGCTCTGGGACGCCGGGGCGTCAGCGCCGATATTTTCGACGTGCAAATATGTTAGCCGCTCAACTTCCTGGGCGTCTGAAAAATCTGACGGCAAGGACAGGGGGGCACCTCGTTTGACAATATCGACGGCCTTTTCGCAGATGCTGGCCGCTGTCGACTTCCTTCCGCAGAAAACAGCGATACTGCCATTCGGGACCAATTTCAGACCGAGGTAAAGTGCTACTGTTTTCCCAAAATCGGGATTTGGTTTGCCATCAGGTTTCAACGCTTGTTCCGGAAAATAACGATCCGCTGTTTCCCGTGGCTTCCGTCCGAGAGTGAATCTTTCGATTACCCTCGGAACGAAAAACTCGTTTTGTTCGGCGTCACGGCTGTCAACGTACTGCTTTAACTGATCTAATTTGACTTTGCAGAGCTGATCCGTTTTGCTGTAGGGAACTGTGAACGGAGGAGCCTGCCCATGCTATTGCCCAAATATGTGGTTCGCCTGACGGATGAAGAGCGCGCCGAGCTGGAAGACCTAATCCGCACCGGGAAACGGGCGGCATCGGTGTTGATCCACGCCCGCATTTTACTCAAGGCCGATGCTGGGGCGAACGGGCCGGGCTGGGATGACGATCGGATTGCCGAAGCGGTGGAATGTGGTGCCTCCACGGTGTACCGGGTGCGTCAAGCCTTTATCGATGAGGGACTGGCGGCGGCGCTGTACCGCAAGAAACCGACGGGCCGATGCTATCGGAAGCTGGATGGTGCCCAGGAGGCGCAGTTGATCACGCTGGCGTGCAGTACACCGCCGGCTGGGCGGACGGGCTGGACCTTGCGGTTGCTGGCCGATCGGTTGGTCGAGTTGGAGGTGGTGGACGCGATCAGCCCGGAATGCGTGCGCATGACGCTCAAAAAAACGAACTCAAGCCGTGGCTCCAGAAGCAATGGGTGATCCCGCCCCTGGCCAATGCCGAATTTGTCTGCGCGATGGAGGACGTCCTGGAAGTGTACACCCGGCCCTACGATCCGGCCCGGCCGGTGGTCTGCTTGGATGAACTGAACAAGCAACTGGTAGCCGAGATCCAGACCCCGTTGCCGGTCGAATCCGGCCAACCGGCCCGCTTCGATTTCCAATACGAACGGTGTGGCACCGCGAACCTGTTCATGACCAGCGAACCCTTGGTCGGGCAACGCGCTATCACCGTCACTGCGCAACGGACAGCCGTCGACTTTGCCCAGGTGGTCCGTGATCTACTGGAAGTTCGCTACCCCCATGCCGAAAAAGTGGTCTTGGTGATGGATAACCTCAACACCCACAAACCCGCCGCCCTGTATCACGCCTTTGAACCGGCGGTCGCGCGCGCGCTGATCAACCGCCTGGAGATTCATCACACCCCCAAGCATGGCAGTTGGTTGAATATGGCCGAGATCGAACTGAGCGTCCTGAGCCGGCAATGTCTCGATCGACGCATCGCCCATCTTGACACCCTGACTCAGGAGGTGGCGGCCTGGGAGCAGGCGCGCAACGCGAACACCCAAGCGGTGAATTGGCGCTTTACCACTCCCGATGCCCGCATCAAACTCAAACGCCTCTATCCGTCAATTCAGAACAGTTGAAGCAGTACTCGATCCTTCCCAACTGATCGAGCCAGCTCGCGAACCCGACCGACCTGAAAGTCGGAATCAGGGTTGTGCCTTCGACGACATTAGGCTCGTCGTTCAGCCACTCTCCGACAGCTTCAGCGTTGCTGATGACTGCTGAGATCAGCACCTTCTGTGCACCTTCGGGAATGATGGAGCGCAGCGACGTTAGGAGCAGCTCGTATGTGATGCCTCGGGTGCCGCTGTCGAACTGGTGGCCTTCATCAAAAACCAGTAGGCCAACGTGGGCAGCCAGCTCCGGAGCGTGCCGAAGAACGTAGAGCAGCTTCTCTGGGGTCACAACCAGAACCTGTTGGTGCCCCAGGAGTTCGGCAATCTCGAAGTCCGTCTGTAGAGCATCGGATAATTCATCTACCTTGGTGGGTTCGTTGTGGAATGCTTCGACGAGGCTGTTCTTGATCTCATGGCATAGCGCCCGGAACGGGGCGATGATGATGGCCAGTGCTACGCGGTCAGCCAGAAACGCGCTTCGAAGGATCAGTTCCGTTGCCTTCGTTTTGCCAGCGCTGGTGGGCATTTGAACGATGGCAAACTTGCCTTTGAGAACATCAGCCTTGCCCAGAAGGTGTTGCGCAGGCCAGAGTTCCTTGATGAACGAATCCTTTTGCAGCGCATGGAGCCATTTGTC
>JAGRHM010000260.1 GCA_020445005.1 Candidatus Competibacteraceae bacterium
CATGTCGTCCACATAGCGCAGATAGGCCGGCGCGCGCAGGGTTTCTTTGATGCCGTGATCCAAGGCGTCCAGGTACAAATTGGCAAAGAACTGGCTGGTGAGATTGCCGATGGGAATACCGCAACGCCGCTCCAGCGGCGCGGGACTTGCCCCGGCGGGCCTTGCGCCAGGCCAGCCAAAGATTTTCAAACGCCACCACTTGCGGCCACAAGCCATCCAGCCGTTTCATGGCGCGGCGTCCCACGACCGCCGCCAGCCGCCGATTTGCCGGCCCAGATCATCGATCAGCTTGGCCCCATGCTCGTAGCGTTTCAGGTTGATGACCTTCAGCTCCAGGGCCAACCGCCATAGATGCCGGTTCACCGCCAGCCGGAGGTTGGCGCGAGTCAACGCGGCGCGTTTGTCGCGGCTGTAGGCCGCTTCCACCAGTGCTTCCAACACGGCGAGCCAGCCCGTTTCCAGCCGCTCCCCGAGCGTAAACCGGCGCGAGCGCGGAAACTGGTCGAGCAATGGAATAAGCCAGATCAACAGTTCATGGCAGGCTTGCACAGCGCGCGGCGTCCCTTGATCGAATTTCTCATCCATGCCCTACCCCCCTAAAAAAACGCAACCAGGGGGCTCCGCCCTCTGGATCTCTGAAAAATGTAAAATAATAAAAATCAAAGGATTAAAGTCCTGGCCAGACGAAATCCCACGTCGTAGTTCCCGAGGCGCGGGTCGAACCTGAAGCGCGCGGCCGACCGCAACCTCAACGGAACGTTGTACCACGAGCCGCCCCGCAGCACCCGGGGACCGCCGCCCGCTTCCTCCCACGCCGAACCGTCCGCCGGTGCGCCCTGATAATTATCATGCCAGGAATCCTGGACCCATTCCCAGACATTGCCATGCACTTGGTAGAGACCAAACGGGTTCGGCTGGAAATCGTCTACGGGCACAGTTTTTTTGCGATACGCACCGCGCGCTCCATTTCGATAGGTAGATCTGCCATCATAGTTGGCGCGAGTCGGATCAATCTCGTCGCCCCACCAAAAGGCGGTCGTGGTCCCCGCTCGCGCCGCATATTCCCATTCAGCTTCGCTGGGCAACCGATAAGACGCTCCCGTCTCGCGCGAAAGCCAGGCGCAGTACGCAACGGCGTCTTCCCACGAGACGTTGATCACCGGCCGCCGCCCACGGCCCCAGCCGCCGTCGCTGGGCTGATCCCGGCGGGTCGCCGCACAGAAACGGTCGTACTCCTCGAATGTGACCGCATATCGACCTATCGCAAAAGGTTGCGCTAAAACCACGGGGTGCTGCGGTCCTTCGCTGGCTTGGCGCTCCGGTTCGTCCTCGGGTGAACCCATAAGGAATTCACCAGCGGGTATCACCACCACCTCCGGGCCTATGCCGCCACCCCGTAGACGTTCCTGGAGGCGGAGCTCTCCAGGTAATTGATTCGGTTTGATGTAGCCCCAATTCAGCCACTTCAACAATTGCGACACATCAACCTTATCGACACGGCAACGCACGAAGTCCAGCATCTGCACCGTAGCCCGCAGCTTCCGTCCTCGAGTCGCCGCCGGGCAAATCCCCTGCACCGCTTCCAACTGGCCCTCGACGAGGGCATGAACCCCCAGGAATTCCTGAGTGCTGTAATGCGAAAACCGATATTCGCGATCCGAGGTCCGATTCATCAACGAACGCCCTCCGAAATCGAACTGCTCGATATGGGCGATCATCGGCAACCCGGCCACCAAACCCCGTAGCTCGGCCTGGGACAGCACGCGCTTCCCAAGTGCTTGCAGGTGAACCGCCACGGCGGTACAGCTTGTCCACAGGTCTTGCTGGGTCAGCTTGATGCCTTGTTTCGCCAGCTTGCTCACTTCCCGCAGCAACCACGTTTCCGTGAGTGCTTCATAGAGAGCGTACTCGTCCCACTGCGTCCGGTTGGCGTCCAGCAGGTCCTGGATGTAGGCCAGGAGCAACGGTCGAAAGCGCAGGGAACGCATGGAGCTGAGGAGTTGCTCGGCGCGCAGCCACGACGGATGCCTGCACCCCGTTAGTCCGTAGTGCCAAGGGTCGGGAAACCGTTTGGATAAATATTCGTGTACCTGACGCTCATCGAAGAGCGAAAGAAAAAGCATGGGGCAGATGAAACCGCCTACGGTCACCCGGCCAGGGCTTCCAAATGGATCCGCTCCGGTTTCAGGAAAAAACTGCGTGCGGCATGAAAGGAGGACGCGCCGGAAGGAAGTGGTTTCGTGCAGCAACTCGATTAGCCGTTGTTCGATATGGCCCCAGGCGGTCGGGTCCTCGTCCAGGGCATCGAGCAGCAACACGGTATTCGCCTTGTTCGGGTGCTGGCGAACCACCTCCAGAGTATCGGGGCCGAGTTTCAACAGCAGGCAATCGTACCCTGGGGGCCAGAACGCCAGGAGATGCGTCAGCTTGAGCATAACCAGCAGGGAGGTTTTGCCCATGCCGGCGTCGGCCAGGATAAACAGTTGAGTGCGCCCGTCCCGTATGGCGACTTCTTTGTTTAAAAATTTGTTGATGGTGGTAAATATCGGTGCTTTTACATACGAGATGGATGCTTCGTCTTCGTGGTAGTCCGCCGGGTTATGGTGCTGGCAGTTGGGTTCGACATAAAAGCGCGCCAGCTCATTAGGATCGCCAAACATATCAGCGATCCGGTTGATTTCTTCGACTCTATCATCTCGAATTACCTTCAGTTTCTTGGCAAGCGGCTTGATCCAGTCCATGGAAACGAAGGTCAGCGCTTCGGTTAGCACAACGGGGTTCCTCCCAATGCATGGATTCACGAAGGCAAAGTGAAAACCAGGCGAGCAGCGCCTGGATGTCCATCCGTTCAGCCAACCTGCCGCAAGACCGAACCACGCAGTGCGCTTATTCCGGTGTTGTAAGCGAGCGGCAACCGCAGACCCTATCGGGCTGCCGACAGGGTCGCTTGGAGAATTTGGGGCGCGACATGACCGGGCGTAACCAGATGAATACGCTTAACCTGTTTCATCCGGCGAACCCTGCGCGCGGCGACGGGCGCGCAACCGCCGTGTCAGATACAGGATGGGGCCGGATAACCCGTAAAGCAGGAAGCCGAGGAACAGCACCTTGGGCGGATCGATGGACGTGAACACGAAGAGCAGCACCACCAGCAGCGCAGTCATGAACGGCATCCGTCCGCGCAGATCGAACTGCTTGAAGCTGAAATATAGGATGCTGCTGAACATCAGCGCGCCCGCGCCAATGGTGATAACCAGCGCCGGCCACAGCATCTGCGGGCCATCCAGTCCCAGATCGGTGCAGAACCAAACCATTCCCGCCATGATCGCCGCCGCCGAAGGACTGGGCAGGCCGATAAAGTAACGCTTGTCGGTGTGACCCAGTTGCACATTGAAGCGAGCCAGCCGCAGCGCCGCCATCACCGTGTAGAAAAACGCGGCTAGCCAGCCGAGCTTGGCCAGGAAACC
>JAGRHM010000261.1 GCA_020445005.1 Candidatus Competibacteraceae bacterium
ATCCAACCCTGCATGATTTTCAAACTGTGCAGTTCGAGAGCGACGTTGGGGCGGGCGAGAAAATCGGGCTGGATTACGAGATCATCGCCCGCATGGGCTATAACCAGAAGCAGAATCGGGTCGAGCTGCAGGCTGGAGAGCCAGGGCGTTAAAACTATTGGCAATGCGGGCTGTCACCGGCCCACGTTTGACTTCTCAAGGGTGAATTTGCTGCAGGCCATTACCGCAATACCAGCAGCAACTCCCCCCGGCCACGAATCAGATTAATCAACAGGGCATTGCTCCCGGCGGCGATGCGTCGCAACTCATCGGTGCTGGATACGCGCTGGCGGTTGATCCCAGTGATCACGTCGTTTGAGCGCAAGCCTGCTCTTGCCGCCGGGCTGCCCGATTCAACGCGGGCGATCAGAACGCCCTGCAATTTTCCACCTAACGGCGAACTCGGCCCAATATCCTCGAAAACTGCGCCCGCTAATCGAGGGTTGAGATCATCGCCTTCCGCCTTGTCCGGCACATACTCGCCGACTTTGGCTTTAATCGTCAACGGACGGCCATCGCGCAAAATATCCAGCAGCACAGAGGCTCCGACTTCCAGCAAGCCCACCGCATTGCGCAAGCTGCTCGCGTCGCGAATCGTTCGATTGTTGACTCGCAACACGACATCCCCTTCTCGTAAACCGGCCTTGGCAGCGGCAGAACGGGGAACGACCTGGGCAATCACCGCGCCCTGATTCGCTGGAATGTTAAACGCCCGCGCCAGTTCCGGAGTCAAATCCTGGACTGACACACCCAGTTGTCCGCGTTGCACCGAACCATGCTCAATAATCTGCTTCATCAACCGCGAGACCATATTGGACGGGATAGCAAAGCCGATGCCAACATTGCCGCCACCTGGCGCGATAATCGCCGAGTTAATGCCCACCAATTCGCCGCGCAGATTAATTAATGCCCCACCGGAATTGCCGGGATTGATCGAAGCGTCCGTCTGAATGAAATCCTCATAGCCTTGAATGCCGAGACCGGTGCGGCCTAGCGCGCTGACGATGCCGGAAGTCACCGTCTGACCGAGACCAAACGGATTGCCAATGGCCACCACAAAATCGCCCACGCGCAGGCGATCGGAGTCGGCCAGCGGCAACGCGGTCAGATTCTCGCTGGGAATGCGAATTACGGCGACATCGCTCTCCGGATCGGAGCCAATGACCTTGGCGTCAAGTTGGCGACCGTCATTCAGAGTCACAGTGATCGTGTCGGCGCCCTCGACGACGTGATGATTGGTAATGACATAGCCGCGTTGGGCGTCGACCACGACTCCGGAACCGACGCTTTGCGCCCGGCGCTGACGCGGCTGATCGGGAATGTTGAAAAAATGCCGGAAAAATGGATCGTCCAGCAGGGGATTGCGACGTAGCGCCACCTGGCTTTCGGTAGCGATGTTGACCACCGCCGGCGTCGCCCGCTCCAGCATCGGCGCCAGGGTGGGCAGCGGTTGACCCTCCACCGTTGCGGGCAGCGCGGCAAGTATCGGCGCGGGTAAAGCGGCGATCAGGCTTAGCGCCAACACGATCGTCGACAAAAGGGAGCGTTGTGTGTTCATCTGGACACTTCAAGCCGGTTTTTAATTTTAAAAATCAATGCCATTGCGCGCGTGGATTGAACGGCAATTCCTGTTTCATGCGCTCAAAGGCTTCGCGGGCGGCCACGGTATCCGCAGGGGGATTAACAATACGTAACACCGCCAATTGATCGCCAGGCGGATCGCCGGGCAGACCACGACCGCGCAGGCGCAACCTCTGTCCGTTCCTGGCATTGGCCGGGATATTGAGGGTGACCGTTCCGCCCAGAGTCGGTACTTCGACCTTGCAACCCAACGCCGCTTCCCAGGGCGCCAGCGGCAATTCCACGCTCACGTCACGCTCGCGTAACTTGTAGAAATGATGCGGTTTGATCGACACTTGCAGATAGAGATCGCCGCTGGGGCCGCCGCCCAAGCCTGCGCTGCCCTGGCCGCTCAAACGAATTTTTTGTCCATTGGTTACGCCTGCGGGAATTTTGACGTTCAGGGTGCGTGTTCGGTTCGCTACCCGGCCGCTGGCGTCGCGCTCCGGCGTTTGCAATTGCAAAGCCCGGCTACCGCCGTGATAGGCTTCCTCCAATGTGATTTCCAGCCCTACCGTCTGATCCTGCCCGGCAGTGGCGAAACCGCCGCCCATGCCGCCCATGCCGCTGAAACCGCCGCGTCCGCCCATGCCGCCGAACAACGACTCGAAGAAATCGCTGAAGTCGCGGCTGCTGAAACCGCCGGCGTGGGTGTGCGAACCGCTGCGTCCCTGCCAGCCTGGCGGCGGCCGGAATTCCTGGCCTGCTCGCCAGTTACTGCCCAATCGATCGTAGGCGGCGCGCTTTTCCCCATCGCGCAGTACTTCGTAGGCCTCAGCGACCTCCTTGAAACGCTCCTCGGCGCCCGATTCCTTGCTGACATCGGGATGGTATTTGCGCGCTAGCCGGCGATAGGCTTTCTTGATCGCCTCTTCCGAAGCATCGCGGTTTACGCCAAGGATTTGGTAGTAGTCCTTATATTCCATACTGGTTCCAGGCGGTGGGGGACAGACCGGCGGTTTAACCTCGCCGGTTATGAGTCAGGTTCAGCCTTCGACCTTAATGGTCCGCGACACGGTGTGCGTCAGTTTGGGAATGCCGATTTCCAGTACGCCGTTGGCGCTGCGGGCGGCGATTTGGGCCAGATCCGCGGTATCCGGCAGACTGAAACGGCGGTAGAAGCTGCCGCAAGGCCGCTCAACGCGGCTATAACCGGCGCGGGTTTCGCGGGTTTCGCCAAGACGATCGCCGCGAATGGTCAAAACACCGTTTTCAGCGATAATTTCAATGTCCTTCGGATCAACGCCCGGAATATCGGCGCGCAAAACATAGCGATCCTTTTCCTCCTTGATATCGACCGGAGGAATCCAGTCGCAGGTGGCGACGCTGGATTGATCGTCGCCGGCCCGGTAGGGCTGGAACATGCGATCCAGTTCTTGGCGCAGGCGTTGGACTTGTTGCCAGGGTTCATA
>JAGRHM010000262.1:0-1408 GCA_020445005.1 Candidatus Competibacteraceae bacterium
TTCGTCGCGGTGCTGGGCGCCAGTGGCTACACCTACGCGGAAGCCACCTGGACGCAAACTGCCCCGGACTGGATCAGTTCCCACATCCGGGCCTTCGAGTTTTTCCAGGGCTGTCCAGCGGTTCTCGTCCCCGATAATCTGAAATCGGCGGTCACCCGCGCCCATCGCTACGATCCCGATCTGAATCGGAGTTATGCGGAAATGGCGGGCTATTACGGCGTTGCCGTGGTCCCGGCCCGCGTCCGAAAACCCCGTGACAAATCCCCCGCCGAGAATGGCGTACAACGGGTCGAACAATGGATTCTGGCGCGGTTACGCCAACAGCCATTCTTCAGCCTGAGTGAACTGAACGGACAAATATCCATGTGCGGGTTGGAGAGAGTTATTACTCGGTTCCCTATGCCCTGGTGGGTCAGGAACTGGACGCGCGCCTGAGCGCCCGCACGGTCGAAGTCTTTCATCGGGGAGAGCGGGTCGCCGCTCACCCCCGGAGTGTCGTCCCGGGCCACGACCAAACCGTGGCGACCCATCTACCGGAGGGTCATCAACAACAGTTGGCCTGGACGCCGCAACGCTTGCTGGACTGGGCGGCGCAAAGCGGTCCGCACACCCACGCCTTGGTCCAGGCCATCCTCGACAGCCGACCCTTTCCTCAGCAAGCCTTCAACGCCTGCCTGGGAGTCATGCGCTTGGGCCAGCGTTTCGGGGCCGAGCGCCTGGAAGCCGCCTGCCGCCGTGCTCTGCACTTTGGCACGCCGCGTTACAAGAGCCTGGAATCGATTTTGAAGAACGGCCTGGATCGCCAGCCCTTGCCTTCGCCCGACCGAACGCCCACGCCCCCCTTGCTCGAGCACCCCAATCTGCGCGGCGCCGATTATTACCACTGAGACTGGCTTTGACCTTCAGGAGTCCCGACGTGATGTTGACCCATCCGACTCTCCAGAAACTGGCCGACCTGCGCCTGACGGGCATGGCGGCCGCCCTTGAAGAACCACTCAATACCCCGGCGCTCCAGGATCTGGATTTCCACGAGCGCCTGGGACTGCTGGTGGACCGTGAGGCCACGCTCCGCCACAACCGACGGTTGCAACTGCGCCTCAAACAGGCCCAGTTTCACCAGCCCGCCGCCTGGGAGGATATCGACTTCAAAAGCGCGCGTGGCTTGGATAAGACCTTGATGCTTCAACTGGCCGGCGGTCAATGGATCACCCAGCATCTCAACTGTTTGATCACCGGCCCGACCGGCGCGGGCAAGAGCTATCTGGCCACGGCGCTGGCGCACAAGGCCTGTCGCGACGGTCATACCGCCCGCTACCTGCGCCTGCCGCGCCTGCTCCAGAATCTACAGCGGGCCAAGGGAGACGGCAGCTACGTCAAACAGCTCGAGCAACTGGCCCGCTTCGACGTC
>JAGRHM010000262.1:1423-1762 GCA_020445005.1 Candidatus Competibacteraceae bacterium
CCTGATCCTCGATGACTGGGGACTAGCCGTACTGGATGAGACCGCCCAACGCGATGTCCTGGAAATCCTTGAGGACCGCTTCAATCGGCGTTCCACCATCGTCACCAGTCAGCTACCGGTCTCCCACTGGCATACGTATTTGGGCCAGGCCACCCTCGCCGACGCGATCCTCGATCGTCTCGTGCATAACGCCTACAAAATCGAACTGAAAGGAGAATCGATGCGGAAAATGACGGGTCCGTTGACGCACCCCCCGGTGCAGGAGTAAAACCCAACCCTCCTGGTCGGACAACGCATCAGGGTGGACGATCCGCCCCGGAATGAGTGGTCGCAATCCTC
>JAGRHM010000262.1:1800-3055 GCA_020445005.1 Candidatus Competibacteraceae bacterium
GCAATCCTCCGGAATGGCTGGACGACTAAACCCGGAACGCGTGGTCGCAATCGCCGGAATACCCACAGGTCGGGCAAACAAATGTCGTCGGTGTTTTTATCGACGCAGTAGAACTCGATAAATGATCAAATACAAGGGTGAATCAGTGATTTAAGCCCAGTGCCCAATAGCCACGAATGCGGCTAAAATCGTGGGCTGCGCGGCTTCGGGCGTGACCGACACTTTCACCCTACCCAAGCAATAGGGAAAAAAGAGGCTTGCCCTTATTTTTAACCAGGTCTTGCCTGACGTCGCGCCGGGCGCAGACCCGCTTCCTGCTGAAAGGCACCATCGATCCATGTACCGAATAGCCTTGATCCTTGCCTTTCTTCCGATAGTCCTGTTGGCCGCCCTCTCAGCCTGGGCACAACAGCCCATACCACTTGCGCAGCAACCGTTCCCAGGCGTCCTCGCCGCCACGGTCAGGCCATCTGGCGTCGATACCTTCGATTTCGAGGTCACCGTCTCCTCCCCCTACGACACCCCACAGCGGTACGCGGATGCGTTTCGCGTCTCCAGTCCCGATGGAACCGTCTTTGGGGAGCGGATGCTTCTTCATGATCATCAGCACGAACAGCCTTTCACCCGTGCTTTATATGGCGTCAAGATCTCCCCAGGACTCCGGAAGGTCGTCATTCAGGCACACGATCAGCAGTTCGGGTATGGGGGAACGTCGCGAGAGGTAACGCTCCCTGGCCGCTGAAGATCTCTCGTTTTGGAGCCCTCGAAATTGACCTCGCAGGCGAGACCCGAGGAGGTTGGGGGGAAACATCCTCCATGGCCATGCTTGAGCCCACAAACGCGCGGGGCCTGTGAGCCGCCCCGTTAGGCACGCCTCTTGAACACCAAGGTACCGTCCCGGAAGGTCCTGCAAGCATCCGACCCGCCGGAACGTTGGTCGCAGAAGATTACGCAAGGCAACCATGCCCTGGAACTTGAGCCTGGTGTTTTCACCTGGGACAACCCACGCGCCATTGCGCAATCCCTAAAGGCCTCTGCTGAACGCAGCCAGCGCCGAAAGGCCACCCCCTTCAGGTCAGCGATGTCGATGCTCTCGTTCTACATCAATCGTGCCGGTAGCCAGCTTCCCGCCGACCAGCGCGCGCGCCTCGAAGCCACAAAGGATGAGCTTCGCGTGCTCTTTGATCGCCGGCCGCGTCAAGGCGCAGAAGTGACAGGTAAACCAAGCAAGTATAGTCAAACAGTTTTTAGATAG
>JAGRHM010000263.1 GCA_020445005.1 Candidatus Competibacteraceae bacterium
CACCCGCTTTCTGCACGTCTGCATGTTCGGCGCTGGCCAACCGCCAGGGCGTTGCCAGGCCCAACAATACCGCGCCGCCGCCCAAGGTCGCCAGTTGCATAAAACGGCGGCGATTCAGTCCAGCCGATGCGTCGTTATGCAAATGTTGGCAGCAAGCAAATGAAGGAATAGGGTTCATTATCGGGTCTCTCTATAGTAAGTCAGGTTGTTTTCATCATGCGCAATCGGGAGTAACAGGATCGAGGTTGGGAGCAACAAAGTCATGACAACCTCATCACAGGCTTTCACTCTCAAGAATAGCTGATAACTGGACGTCAACACGCATAATGATCAATGAACTGCAGCTGCATCTCCCAAGCCGCCAGCCAACGCGGGTGTTAAAATACCGCTCCTGTTTTTATTCAGATGACTTGAAACCCATGTTGGCTGCCTTCCAGATTCCCAACCCGTCGTTGACACTGCATGCTGTACTCCCTCCTGACAACCGCCAACCGCTGCGCTGGACCTCATTGTATGGCGCGGCCCCCGCCCTGCTGATTGCCGCCGCTTCCCGGTTTCGCGGTCTGTTGTTGGTCGTTGCGCCAGACAGCCAGACCGCTCTGCGGCTGGAGACTGAATTACGGATCTTCGGCGGGACGGATCTGGAGATTTTGGCGTTTCCTGACTGGGAAACTCTACCCTATGACGGATTTTCTCCGCATCAGGACATTCTTTCGCAACGCCTGGCGACGCTATATCAATTACCGCAACGGCGCCGGGGCGTGCTGGTCGCGCCGGTGGCTACCCTGATGCAACGGCTGGCGCCGCGTGATTTTCTCGATCGCCATGCCCTGGTGTTGACTGTGGGCGAACAGTTAGCCCTGGAGTCCTTCCGCGAGCGCCTAGAAGCGGCGGGCTATAACTGCGTGTCGCAAGTGGTTGAACACGGCGAATTCGCGGTGCGCGGATCGATTCTCGATTTGTTTCCCATGGGCGCCAAACAGCCCTACCGGATCGAACTATTTGACGATGAAGTGGAAAGTATCCGTGATTTTGATCCCGAGACCCAGTTGTCGGTCAACAAGGTAGTGTCGGTTGAGCTGTTGCCGGCGCGCGAGTTCACTCTGGACAAGGCATCCATCACCCGCTTCCGACAAGCCTGGCGTCGCCAGTTCGAGGGTGATCCACAGCGAAGCATGGTCTATCGCGAAGTGAGCGCAGGCCACGCGCCGGGAGGCATCGAGTACTACCTGCCGCTGTTCTTCGAGCAAGCGGCGACGCTGTTTGATCATTTGCCGGAGAATACCCTGGCTATTCGGCTGGAAGGCGTCGACGCGGCGATGGCGACGTTTCAGGAGCAGATTATGGATCGCTACGAACAGCATCGGTACGATGCGGAACGACCTCTGTTACCGCCCGCGTTGCTGTTCCTGGAAGCGGTTCAGGTTGATCGGGCGCTGGCGCGCTATCCACGGGTCGAGTTGATAAATAATTTTCCCGCTCATCCCAACCCTCCCACGCCAGAGGGGTCGGTGGGCTATCCGACCCTGCCGCCGCCGACCTTGCCTTTCCAGCCGCGCCATGAACGGCCGGCTGCCGCGCTGGAACAGTTTTTAAGCGAATTTCCCGGACGAACGCTGATTGCCGCTGAATCGGCTGGACGACGCGAGGTTTTGCTGGAGACGCTGCGCGGTTATGGGTTGCAACCGGTCATGTGCGCTGACTGGACGGAGTTTCTGGCGCGGGAAGAAGCGCGACTGGCGCTGACCGTTGCGCCGCTGGAACAGGGGTTGGTGCTGACCGAACCGCCGCTGGCGATCATCGCTGAGTCGCAACTGTACGGCGAACGGGTGCGTCAAGCGCGGCGGCGCGTCCAGAGTCGCGATCCCGACGCGATCATCCGTAATCTCAACGATCTCAGCATGGGAGCGCCCATTGTTCACGAGGAGCACGGCATTGGTCGCTATGCGGGTTTGCAGCGGCTGGAAGCCGCCGGCATCGATGGCGAATTTGTGGTCGTCGAGTACGCCGGCGACGACCGCTTGTACGTTCCCGTGGCTGCCCTGCATTTGCTCAGCCGCTACACTGGCGCTGCGCCAGAAAACGCGCCGCTGCACAAACTGGGCAACGGCCAGTGGGAAAAAGCGAAACGCAAGGCGGCAGAACAGGTCAACGATGCGGCGGCGGAATTGCTCGATCTCCATGCCCGTCGCCAGGCGCGCCCCGGACACACCTTCGGTCTGAGCGAGGCTGACTATGTGGCCTTTGCTGCGGCGTTTCCTTTCGAAGAAACCGCCGATCAGCAAGCCGCGATTACGGCGGTCATCGCCGATCTGCGTTCCGCCAAACCGATGGATCGCGTCGTCTGCGGTGATGTGGGATTCGGCAAGACTGAAGTGGCGATGCGCGCGGCGTTCGTGGTCGTGCAGGATGGACGGCAGGTCGCGGTGCTGACGCCTACCACCTTATTGGCCCAGCAGCATTATCAGAATTTTCTCGACCGCTTCGCCGACTGGCCGGTGCGTATTGAGCTGTTGTCCCGCTTTCGCTCGGCCAAGCAACAGGCTGAGACGCTCAAGGCGCTGACAGAAGGCAAAGTCGACATTCTGATCGGCACCCACAAACTGCTGCAGGACAGTATAAAATTCAAACAACTGGGTCTGGTGGTGGTGGACGAGGAGCATCGTTTCGGCGTGCGGCATAAGGAGCGTTTGAAAGCCTTGCGCACCGAGGTCGACATTCTGACTTTGACCGCTACGCCGATCCCCCGGACGTTGAACATGGCGATGGCCGGGTTGCGCGAGCTGTCGATCATTGCGACGCCGCCGGCGGGACGGTTAGCGGTCAAGACTTTTGTCGGTCCATGGAACCCGGCAACGATTCGCGAAGCCTGTCAGCGGGAATTAAAGCGCGGCGGGCAGATTTATTTTCTGCATAACGAGGTCGAGACCATCCAGCGCATGGCGGCGCAAATCGCCGGGCTGGCGCCCCAGGCGCGGGTCGCCATTGCGCATGGGCAGATGCGCGAGCGGGAACTGGAACAAGTGATGCTCGATTTCTACCATCGCCGCTGCAATCTCCTGGTATGCACCACGATCATTGAATCGGGTATTGACGTGCCCAACGCCAACACGATTCTGATCAATCGGGCTGACAAGCTGGGGCTGGCGCAACTCCATCAGTTGCGCGGGCGAGTGGGACGTTCTCATCACCGCGCCTATGCTTATTTGATCGTGCCACCCAAAACGGCGATGACCGCTGATGCGGTCAAACGCATCGAGGCCATTGAATCACTGGAGGACCTGGGCGCCGGTTTTCTGCTCGCCAGTCATGATCTGGAAATTCGCGGCGCGGGGGAGCTGCTGGGCGAGGCGCAGAGCGGTCAGATTCACGAAGTCGGTTTCAGCCTGTACATGGACCTGCTGGAACGGGCGGTGCAGGCGTTGAAAGCCGGCAGAGTCCCTGAACTGGACCGGCCCCTTGATCACGGACCGGAAATTGATTTGCAGAGTCCGGCGCTGATTCCCGACGATTATCTCCCCGATGTCCACAGCCGCTTGATCCTGTACAAGCGCATCGCCAGCGCCCGCGACGATGGGGAATTGCGTGAGTTGCAGGTCGAGATGATTGATCGTTTCGGCTTGTTGCCAACGCCGATCAAAACGCTGTTTCGGGTGACGGGATTGAAACTGCGCGCGCTGCCCATCGGGGTAAGAAAAATCGAAGCTGGACCCAAAGGCGGACGGATCGTCTTCGGGCCGGAGCCAAAGGTGGATGCGGCCCGTTTGGTGGAATTGATTCAGCGACAGTCCAGGATTTACCAGCTTGATGGTCGGGACAAGTTGCGGTTCATCAAGGAACTGCCCGACGCTGAAGCGCGGGCGATGGAAGTGGAGCAGTTACTGGGCAGGATTAAACTCGCGCCTGCTCCTTGACACCCTGGAGCCTGACCCCTGGATCTCACGAAGCGCTAACGGCCCTTCCATTCCGGTTTGCGCTTGCCGATAAAAGCATCAATTCCCTCGCGCGCATCCGCGCTGTCCAGATTGCAGGCCATGACTTCGGTGGCGCAGGCATAGGCCTCTTCCAATCCCAGATTAAGCTGCCGATAGAACAGCTCCTTGCCCATGCGGATCGCCAACGGCGATTTATTGATAATAGATTCAGCGAGTTGCCAGACTGCTGCGTCGAGTTGCCCCAACGGAACCACCCGGTTGATCAAGCCCTGTTGCAAGGCGGTTGGCGCGTCGATGAAGTCGCCGGTCAGCAGCAGTTCCAGCGCCTGCTTGCGGCCCAGGTTACGGCTCAGCGCCACGCCAGGACTGGAACAGAACAGGCCCACGTTGATGCCGGACGTGGCGAAACGGGCGTTGTCGGACGCGACCGCTAGATCGCAGGCGGCCACCAGTTGGCAACCGGCAGCGGTGGCGATGCCGTGAATACGAGCGATGACCGGTTGCGGCAAGCGGTTAATGGTTAACATGGCCTGTCCACACTGGGCGAACAGCGCTTGATGAAACGCCCGGCTGTCCTGAGCGCGAATCTCTTTAAGGTCATGGCCAGCGCAAAAGGCGGGACCGCTGCCAGCAATCACCACAACCCGCACCGATTCGTCAGCGGCCACGGCATTCAGCGCCGCTTGCAAAGCGTCCAGCATAGCTTTTGACAAAGCATTGTATTGCTTGGGTCGATTGAGGGTCAGAGTGGCGACGCCGGCTTCATCCTGGCGGAGCACTAGGGCGTCTTGAGAAGCAGAGGTTGCAGTCATGGCAGGGGTTCTCCTGAAAATGGACAAGTTTTGGCAGGCATCAAAAAATTGTAGCGAACTGGTGAACTCCGCGCATTGTGGATTGAGTGTTTTATACTTGAATACCTCTCTTTTTCACTGTGTCCGAAACCGTGAGCCATTGTGATACGCCGATTGTCTATATTCTGGATGCCGAGGCCGCCCTGCGCGACGCCCTGCGGCGACTGATGGAATCGGTCGGTCTCCATGCCCGGACTTTTGGCGAAATTGATGCGTTCCTGACCGCCTATCAACCCGATCAACCGGGTTGCTTGTTACTCGATATTCGGATTTCGGAGCCCGCCACGATCAGCGCTCAACAGCTTTTGCGCGAACAGGATATTAATTTACCGGTGATTATTATTGCCCCGCGCGGCGACGTGGCCACTGCGGTGACCGCCATGAAGCGGGGCGCGATGGATTTTCTGGAGAAACCACTCAATGAACAGTGGTTGCTGGACTGTGTGCATCATGCGGTCACCGAGGATCGGAACCGGCGGCGTGTCCGGGCCTGGCAACGGATGCTACAGGATCGGTTTGAAACATTGACTCCGCGCGAACAGAATATCCTGCAACAGGTGGTCGATGGTTTATCCAATCGGGAGATCGCCGAACGGCTGGATCTAAGCCGCAAGACGGTGGAGGTTCACCGCGCCAAGGTTATGCAAAAGATGGAAGCGCGCACCTTGTCGCAATTGATCCAAATGGCGCTGGGGCTGGGGATTCTCAAGCTCTACGATATAGGCCGGTGAATATGTGTCTTATTTTAATTGCCTATCGTGGTCATCCCGGTTATGAACTGATGATCGCTGCGAATCGCGACGAATTCCACGAGCGGCCTACTGCGCCGCTGGGCTTTTGGGATGAAACGCCTCAGGTGCTGGCTGGGCGCGATCTTCAGGAGGGCGGAACGTGGATGGGAATCGCGGGCGCTGGCCGTTTTGCCGCAATTACCAATTATCGCGATCCTCGTCAGGTCAAATCAGGCGCGCCTTCGCGAGGTCGGCTGGTGCGGGATTTCCTGCAAGGTTCACAACCCGCCCGCGAGTATCTTGAACAGTTGCGGCCGGTCACTACGGACTACAACGGTTTTAACCTGTTGCTGGCCGATGAGACCGGTCTGTACTATCACACGAACCAGACTGGCGAGATTCGGGCCTTGACTCCAGGCTGGTATGGCTTGAGCAATCATCTGCTGGATACGCCTTGGCCCAAGTTGCAGCGGGGTTTGCGTCTGTTGCGCGACCAATTGGAGCAGCAGTCCAGCCCGACGCCGAATGATCTGCTGAAGGTGCTGACTGATCGCCAGGTTGCCCCGGATGCTGATCTGCCCCAAACCGGAGTTCCACTGGAATGGGAACGCTGGCTGTCGCCAATTTTCATCGATGCGCCTGGCTATGGCACTCGTTCCTCAACCGCGCTGCTGGTCGGCAATAGCGGCAAGGCGCATATCGTTGAAATCACTTGGGCCGACGGCAGTCGGCGTGAGTTTCACCTGGACTGGCGGGCATGATTCCGCTTGTTTGCGCCAGCGATCATCGGCTATTCTTAAATCGCGCCCAGTGCTGGGCCTTGCAATTTTCTCCCCGATTTCTGTCGTTTCAGCCCCGGTAGCTCAGATGGATAGAGCGCACCCCTCCTAAGGGTGAGGCCACAGGTTCGAATCCTGTCCGGGGCGCTAATTTTCAACTGGTTAACCAATGCGCACACTAGGTCTTGCGTAACCGTTCAGTCCCCCCCTTTGGCAAAGGGGGGTGAGGGGGGATTTTGGTCCCGTCGCCCGTGCGAAATCCCCCC
>JAGRHM010000264.1 GCA_020445005.1 Candidatus Competibacteraceae bacterium
GATCGCCATCGAAGTAGGCAATGAGCCATTTCAGGTAGCGCAGACCGGCGCGCAGGTTGGCTTCGGGATCGTGGCGTTGCCCGCGCGGCACGCCGAAGCGTTCGGCGGTGGCGGGCATCAGTTGCATCAGGCCCACCGCGCCTTTGGGCGATCGCGCGCCGGGGCGGTAGGCGGACTCGGCGGCGATCACGGCATGCGCCAGCGCCGGGTCCAGCCCTTCGCGCCGCGCCATTTGGTTGATCAGCGGCGTCCAGCGTTGCGCCGGGGCCGTCGCGAACACCGGGGTGATGGGCGCGGCCGGTTGGGGCGTCACCGCCGGGCGGGATGCCGCCCGCGCCGCCGCCCCGTGTTGCGCGGCGGCGTTGAGCGTCACGCGCGGCGAGGTGACGGCGCGCAAGGGTAAGGGGGAATCCGCCGCCCAGGGCCAGCCCACCGGCCCCACCGCCAAGGTCCAGCCCGCCGCTCGGCCCTTCTCCAGAAAGGCGCGCAGGGCGGCGCGATCCGGCAGGAACACGGTCTCGCAGCGCCCGTTCGCGCAGGCGCGCACCGTCCATGGCCAGGGTTGAGGCGCCGTTCCAAACGGCGTGGGCCGTCCCGAAAAACGCAGGGCGGCGGCGTACAGCGCCGACGCGTGAATCCCGTGTTTCGCGGCGATGCGCTGGTATAACAGCGGCGGTTCGGCGGCGGCGACCGGCAGACTCGCGGCAGCCAGCAGCAGGCCATAAACCGGATGGGCGATCGGCATGGTCAGTATCCCGTGCTGCGGGACCGCGCATCATCGCGCGCCAGGTCCTCGTTTTGCCGGACGCTGCCTTGCAGGCGGCGCCACGGCGCCTGGATTGCGGCCGTGGCCACGGTCCCCGCGGCGCGATGCCGGCGGCGTTGGCGATAAAGCGCGAGATAACCTTTTACCTTGCGCACGTAATCTTGGGTTTCCCGGTACGGCGGAATGCGGTTCCCGTACTTTTGCACCGCGCCTTCCCCCGCGTTGTAACCGGCGAGGATCAGGTCCAGTTGGCCATTAAATTTCCGGCTCAGAAATTTCAGGTATCGGATGCCGGCGCGCACGTTTTTCGCCGGATCGTAACGGTCGTTGGGCGTCAGTCCGTAGCGGGCGGCGGTGGCGGGCATCAGTTGCATCAGGCCCACCGCTCCCGCCGGTGAACCGGCCCGGGCGTGGTAACGGGATTCTTGCGAAATCACCGCATGCACCAAGGCCCGGTCGATGCCTTCGCTCAGGGCAATGGCGTCGATCAACGGCGTCATTTGCCGTTGCCGCGCGGACACGATCGGTCGCACCGCCGCCGCGGGCACCCCACCCTGATTAGAAAGGCTTGTCATCGGGGCGGCGTCATAACGCAGGGCGGCGTCCGGCGTCCGGGCCGTGAGCGTCCGGGCGGACGAACCGCCGGTTTCGACGGCATCGGAACAGGCGTTTAACCACAACACGCTGGCAGCCAGGAGTCCGGACACGGTCAGGCGCCTCAAAACAGCCGTCCGATCAGCGCGCCATTTCGCCGCACCAGGGCCAGGGGCGGCGCAACCTGCTCGGCGTGGGCAAATACCAGCGGGTCGAAGCGGCGCGGTTGGACGCGCGCGGCGGCGGCCTGGCGTTCCGCGTCCGTCCAGGACGCCTGGCCGGCTTCCAGCCAAGTCACGAGCGCGGTCGGGTCCGCGAAGTCGCGGCCATAGAGGGCTATGGTGATGGTGGGTCGCTGGAGCAGCGCCCGCAACCGGTCATAACAGGCGTCCTGGCACGCCGCATCCACCAGCAGATCCACCGTATCGCCCGCCTGTAACCCGGCGGGATCGATGCGCGGCAAGGATCGGATCGCCGGGTGCGGCGGCGCTGAACCGGGCGCGCTCGGGTGGGATGGCAGGGAAGCCGCCGCTTGCGGCAACCGGGAAAAATTCACGTATTTTTCCGGGCCGAACAACCGGCGCTGCGCCGCGCCCACCGCCTGGGCAAAGGCGGTCTGCGCTTCGATACGCTGCCGCTCCGCCATTAAATAGCGTTCGGCGTAGCGCGCCTGGCGTTGGGGGTCGGTCTCGATGATCCCCAGCACCATGATGGGATCCAGGTGCGTATAGAAGAATCGGCCTTCCCGCGTCATGTAGTTTCGGTAGCGCGCGACGTCGGCTTGTTCCAAGCCCCAATGGGCGGCCAGCGCCGCATCGGTGATCGGGGTGTAGTCCAGGGCGGTGGCGGTGATCGGCGGCGCGGCGCGGGCGGCCAAGGGTAGCGCCAGCAGCGCGGCGGCCATGATTTGGCGTGTCATGGACGGGGCGGCGTTCATCGGCAGGCATCCCCCACGCAAAAGGCGGTTTCCGGGGCGCGCGGACGATCCGGGCGACACCAATAAACGCGCTGCGCCCAGGGCACGGTGAGATCGCGCTCGGGGTAGCGGCAGCTCGCGTCGGCCGCGGCGTTGGGCGTGACCGGGACGGTCGGGCAGCCGCTGAGTCCGAAAAGGCTGAGGAGGAGCAGGCCGGCGCCGCATTTCATGGCGACACCTCCGGTTCGACGCCCTCGCCCGGCGGCGCGGTTGCAGGCGCGGGCGCAGGCCGGTACAGCGGCCGGCGCTCGAAACTCACGCGCCGATTGACCGGATCGACCACCAGGTCCCAGGCCGGACCCGCCAGGCGTTCCAGGGCCACCCCCAGTTCGACCGGGCCGACCTCCCGCTGGGCTTCGGGATAGGGCTGCACGTACAGCCGCTCGATCGCCGGATCGGCGGTCCACGGTTCGGCCAGCCGATAACCGGTGCCGGTCAGCAGTTCGTATAGCCCCTGACCTACGGTGGGGCCGTGGACGGTGCGATAGATCGTCTGGGCCAGATCCGTTGCTACGGGCGCTTCATCGATCGTGACGTAGCCGTCGTACAGGCGCGGGGCCGCGTGCGCGTTCGGGAATACCAATAACGATGCTAACCCCAATCCCAAGCCGGTTATCCGGATCATCACTAACCTCCGGTTGAGAGGGTGCCTATCAAGCACCATCACTACTTTACTTTAAGTTATATAATATTTTTCTATGATATAAAACTTTAATCTTTTTTCAAGTGTTTTTTTGATTTCTTTTAATATTACTTAAATTTATTATTTTCAATAACTTATTAAATGTTTAGCACGATAAGCGGCAGCTAACGGGTCGAATTCCTGAACGATCAAAGGATGCGCCCCCTGCTTGTATATTTCGCTATAATGCGTGGAATTCCGTTATAGAAACCGGAGGAGTGCACCGGAGAAGGGCTGGCGTAACGACAGGATTCGCAACGCCGAGTGAACAGTGACCTTTTCATTTTGATCCGCGCCGGTTTTTCGACACAGTTTTCGCAGATTTATTACATAATAATCAAATGTTTATTCGACAACGCGCGCTCAATGGCCTGTTTCGGCCTCCTCGTTCGCTCAAAGCATGGCCTCTCTGGAAAGCCTCACCCAGCTTCTGCTGAGCAGCCTGGAGGACGTGGCGCGTCTGGTCTCCTTGTTGGATACCACGATGCAACATCTCCCGGCCCCGGCCTTTGAACTCTCTTTGGAGGGCGCCATCTGGTATCTCAACCAGGCCGCGTCGGAAGCGATTGGCGTGGACCCCCAACAGGCCGTCGGCACCCGGCTCACGACCTATGTCACCGATAGCTTGATGACCCAGCGCCGGATCGATGCCTTGCCACAACGCGGCACGCCGCAATCCTGGCCAGATGCCTGGCGGCGCGGGAGAAACACACAACCCTGTCGACTGACAGGATTCGCGCTCCCTCGCGCCCTCAGTCCGGATCGTCCCCGTCTGATTGTTTGGTCGGAACCACCGGCCAATCGCCCGTCTGACCCGACCGCGGACGACCGCCCACCGCCCCTGATCCCCACCGACCGGCTCTTGTGCGGGCAGGATCTCGATCCGCTGCGTCACAAACTGGGCCTCGGGGTGAACCGGTTCTGCGAGATGTTGGCCATCTCAGCGGTGACGTGGTACGCCTGGCGTCGCCAGCCGACGATGCCGATTCCCAGTCGCACCACCGCGCTCCATCTACGGTTATTGGATGCTCTGCCGGAGCTGGTGCAGTTGGGCGCGCAACCGGCGGATTTACAAGAGGCGCTCCGCACCCATCGTGGATTGGATGTGACGTTTACGGAGTTGGCGTTATGGATGGGCGTGGAGCGCCGCTCAGGCTATACCTGGGCGCACGGCAACCCGGCCAGCGATCAGGTCCAGGCGCTCACCCGTACCTTGTTACGGGTTTTGTTTGAGAAACCGCGGGAAACCTGGGATCAGTACCTGGATCTGGTGGCGCAGCAAGCGCGCCTCGAACAGGTCGACTTGGCGACCATGAAATCCTGGACCGCCACCGTACCTGACCTATCGCCCTCGCCCGACACAGCGATTGAAAATCAAAAGCCCGCCCGCCGGATCGCACGGAATAAACCGGCGCAATCCCCACCCCGCAAATCAACGACCCAGGCGGTCAAGAAGGACGCCAGCCCCACCCCACCGTCCCGCAAGAAGCCCCGTTAACCCTGCGCAGTGCGTGTCTGCACAGCACACTCAGCGCGGGTAAAAACCCGCCTCTTTTGACGCGGAGTATGAAGCCCCTTTTCGGGGGATCGGCAAAAGACCGGCTGGACAGCGGCTCCCAAACAAATTTTGCTGGAAACGCAATGCCCCTTAAGCAGCGACAGGGAGCCCCGCAAACGCCAGCTGATGAACGGTATTGACGGCGAAGTGAAGGAAAACGGCGGAGTCAATGCGCCCTGTTAGGTAGTAAACCAGGCCATAGGCCAAGCCCACTAGCGTGGCCAGGAGGACGAAAGTCAGGCCGCCGCCCGCATGAACGCCACCGAAGAAGAGGCTGGCGACGATCAGGCCCCATCCATCGGCATGAGACGACCTGCCCCAGTGACGCGCCCAGCGCATGCAGAGGGTTTGCACGATCCCTCGAAAAAAACTTTCTTCCAGGACCCAGACAAACAAAAAATTACCGGACGCATGTGTTCCAGGAAAAGAGCGAGCGGAATCAGCATCAGGAGCGTCACCGGTAATGCCACCGTGAAGGTTTTACCGAGTTGTTCGCGACCCCATCACCACCCATCGGGCAAGAGCGGCGTCAGCACTATAGACTTCTCGGCTGATATCCGGACAGGCAAGCTGCCTTACTTAAGCGGATCAAATGGCAAGCATGTCCAGCTCATCGTCGGAAAGACAATAACGGGGGGACCAGGGCGAGCAGAAGCAGCTTCTCCGGGGGAAACAGGACCTGTTTTCCACTGACGTCCAGCAAAGGAAAAGGCGTCAGCCCTGGAAACTGGCGGACCCCCAAAGCCAAGATGATGAGAAGATAAACCAGCCCGGTGGCGACCCGACAGGCGTGTGTCGGACAGCGCTGCGTTTTGAGCGCCCAAGCCAAGCCCCCTACACCGGCCAGCATCGGGAGGATCGTTGGCGCGATGCTTCCGCTGGCCACCATCCCGGCAAACGGGATGAGGAGCAGGCTCCCGCCGCTGAATTGCCACCCCCGTTGGCCAGACCCCAGCCCCATCCAAAATAACAGTCCGCCCGCGAATAACAATAAAGCAAGTCCCATAAGTGTCTTACCCGAGGCCAATCTCGATTCAAAGGCGTGATGTTACTCTCTCCTGAATGAGGTGTAGAGAACGGGTTGAATCCCGTTAGGGTTCTCCATAAACTGTGTTCACTTTTCACGGTTCGAACACCCGCTATGCAAACGGTGCCGGTTCTGCTTAATATAGAAACCGCATTAGCGAATTGTCGCGGCAACCCTGCCCTGGTTCAAGTGTTGGTGGCGCGATACCGGACGCAGCTGCCCGAGGAACAGAACCGGTTAGCACACGCACTGGCGGCCACGCCCCCGGATTGGGAGACGCTTCGTAAGCGAGCGCACCGTCTGCAATCCGGCAGCGGTTACCTCGGTGCAGAGCGGATTGCCGAGGCGGCGCGCCAATTGGAAGTGGGTGTTCTTGCCCGGGATTCGACGGACGCGTTGATCGCCGCCAGTGAAGCATTGGCGTGCGCGTTTGCGGAGTTTTTGGCCATTCCCCTTGAAGAGTGGGAAAGACGGCTGCAGGTTGTAAACAGGCCTGCGGTCGGCGCTGTATCCTGATTGCATCCAGACATTCATTGGGTTTCATCATAACGCGGTGACCCTTTACGCCTTCGACTGACCCCTGGTCAGAGGGTCGGTGGTGGGCGTGGGTTATTGAGGGTTATTGTGATGAAACCACATCAGTCTCCACGATTCGGGTTCTCCACGCGCCATAGCCACCGGATCCGCCGATCCTTTCTCCCGTGTTCCATCGGGTGCCTACTGGCTGGCGCCAGCCTTGGCGGGCCCTTGAGCGTCGCCGCAGAAGGGCGACCGAACGGCGATCATGATGACGCGGAGTGGGGCGATGCTTCCTGGGTGTTGACCCCAGCGCGCTTACCGCAACGCCTCGACGAAGCACCCAACGCGATGACGGTGATTGACCGTGCGATGATTGAAGCGTCGGGCGCACGTCGGTTGGAAGAGGTCCTCCGGCTGGTGCCGGGTTTCCAGGTGGGACACAAGTACAATAATCAACCCACGGCCGCCTATCATGGCCTGTCGGACGAGTTTGCGCGCCGGGTCCTGGTCTTGGTCAACGGCCAGCGTATTTTTCAATACTCCGGAGGTGGAGTCGACTGGAACAACTTGCCCATTCCGCTCAAGGACATCGAACGGATTGAGGTGATCCGTGGTCCCAGCGCCGCCGCCTACGGTTCTAATGCGTTGACGGCCGTGATCAACCTTCAAACCGGTAGCGCCGCGGAGTATGCCGGATGGACAGGCCAAGTGGCTGCGGGTAACAACCAGATTGCCGATGGATTTTTGCGCTGGGGCGGGCGAGCCGGTCGGCTGAACTACGCCCTTTCCTTGGCCAGCACAGGAGAGGGTGGCTATCCGGCCATCTACGACGATCGCCGCAACCACCTGCTGTTATTCCAAGGTGAACTCCCGCTGGGGGATCAGGGTGAACTCCAGGTGCTCGCTGGGTACGCCCGCGGCGACTACGAAGCCCAGAACGTCAATCCGGCCTATCCAGGGACGTTCGAGCGCGACTTTGCGAACACCAATCACTTTCAAAGTCTCCAATGGCGGCGGTCCTTTACCCCTAGCGACGAACTGCGGTTGACCCTGTCCCGCAACCAGGTTCACCACGGCGATCCTGGCTTTTCCAGTGCCGACGTGATTCCAGGGGTCACTCTGAAGGTTGACTTCCAGTTTGAAGAAGAACGCGAGGAACTCCAGCTTCAATATGCCCGACGGTTCTCCGACCAGTGGCGGGCGGTGGCTGGAGGGGGCTATTACCGGGATGCGTACCGGTCGCCCTACTACCTCAATACCGATGACACCGTGGTTACCCACGTCACCCAATTCTTTGGCCATGGTGAGTACCGGCCTTGGGAGCCGGTGGTGTTCAATCTCGGCGCCATGCTGGAGCGTGCGCCACTCTCCAACGAGTGGCTGTTTCTACCCCGTTTATCCGTGCACTGGCATTGGGGTCACCACCAGACCGTGCGGGCGATTTATGCCACCGGCTCCCGTCAACCGTCGATTTACGAAAACCAGGGCCAAGCCGTGATTCGTGGCCTTAACCAGCCGCTGACGTTGTACCGGGTTTACGCGACTGGCCGCGAGCAAGGGGGATTGGCCCCCGAACGCAATCGTTCCCTCGAACTGGGTTATTTCTGGCAACCCACCCCGTCGATTCATTTCGATCTGCGGTTGTTTCAGGAGCGGATTACCGACTTTGTTACCGCGTATAACCGGCTCGAAACTCGCTACCCGACGGTCCAGTCGGGCAACACCGTGGTTGATTTCAGCAACGATGCACCCATTCGTGTTCGTGGCGGGGAGGCTCAGGTCCATTGGCAGAATCGGAACGGCTTCCGCCTATTTGCCGGGTATGCGTGGCTCGACGCCGATGCCGACGGCTCACCGTTTGATGTCGACTACCCGCGGAGCGTTCCGCGTCACGCGGCCAGTGTCCTTCTCAGTCAGGATTTTGCTGAAGATTGGCAGGCGAGTCTTGCTTACGCCTATCAGTCAGGGATGCAGTGGTATCGTGAGGCGCCAATCGATGCCTACCACCAACTCTCGGGGCGGAT
>JAGRHM010000265.1 GCA_020445005.1 Candidatus Competibacteraceae bacterium
ATCTGGAATGGGTCAACGAAGGCGCGGCGGTGCGGGTGTCGCTGATCGGTTTCGCTAAAGAAGCGGACCAACCGTTCATGCTCGATGGTCAGCCCGTCGCGGCGATTCATGCCGACTTGACCGGATCAAGCGAGACCACCGGCGCACTGGATTTAACCCAGGCGGTCCCGTTGCCGGAAAATGCCGGGCGTTCATTCTTTGGCCTGTGTCTGGCCGGCGCGTTTGCGGTGGATAGCGACACGGCGCGACGCTGGTTGCATCAACCGAATCCGCACGGTCGCCCGAACAGCGAGGTGCTACGCCCCATTTGGAATGGTGTGGACGTTACCCAAGGCTGGAAAGGCCGCTGGGTCATCGATTTCGGCACTAACCTGAGCGAGAACGAAGCCGCGCTTTACGAAGCGCCGTTCGGCCATGTGCTGGACAAGGTCAAGCCGGTACGGATAACGAATAATCGCAAAGCTCGCGCAGTTTATTGGTGGCGACATGGGGAAACTCGCCCCGGTTTGCGCCGGAAACTGGCCGGATTAACGCGCTATATCGCCACGCCGGAAACCGCCAAGCATCGTTTCTTCGTGTGGTTTCCGATCAGCGCGGCACCCGAACACAGCCTGATCGTAATTCCCCGCGATGACGACACCACCTTTGGCGTACTGTCGTCACGGTTTCATACGGTCTGGGCATTGGCAAAAGGTGGCAGAATGGGATATGGCAACGACCCCCGCTACAACTCGACCATGACTTTCGAGACCTTTCCCTTCCCTACCGGCCTGACCCCCAACATTCCGGCCAGCGCCTACGCCAATGATCCTCGCGCCCAGGTCATTGCGAACGCCGCCCGCAAGCTGAACGAATTGCGCGAAAACTGGCTCAATCCTCCGCAATGGGTCGAGCGCGTTCCCGAAATCGTCCCCGGCTATCCTGACCGCATCATTCCCAAACCGGAACATGCGGCGGAACTCAAAAAGCGCACACTGACCAATCTCTACAACCAGCGTCCGGCGTGGCTGGTCAACGCCCATCGCGCCCTGGACGAAGCGGTGGCCGCCGCCTACGGCTGGCCCGCTGATTTGAGCAATGACGAGGTATTGCGCCGGTTACTGGCTCTGAATCGGGAGCGATCCGAACTCGCATTAACCATGCGTTCACCCACTTGAACGCCCTCTTAACCATGACGCCACTGCCAGACCGAGACCCTCCATCAACCGCTGCCTTTCCCCGGCAACTCGGGATACAGGGCGGCCTGGCGCTCGGTCTATTCGTGTTGATCGCGCTGCTCTCGCCGCCGACCGTGTTCAGCAATCCCCAGGATTATCTACCGCTGCGCTTCGGACTGGGCTTGCTGTCCATCATGGCGGCGGTGATGGTCTTTACCATTGGCTGGTTCTCGTTCAGCCACGCCCGCGAAGTGCGTTTCCAGGTGCTGGCCTGCGCCTTTCTGGCCGGCGCGCTGCTGGACTGCGCCTATCTGTTTTCCTTTCCCGGCATGCCGCCTCTGGTGACGCCCAATTCCCTGGAAAAGGCCCTGAACTTCTGGCTGCCGGCGCGCCTGATGGGCACCTTGGCGTTATTGGCGGTCGCCGCGCTACCCTCCACCGCCGTGCTCGGTCCGCGACAACGCGGATGGCTCCTGATCATGACCCTGGCGGTCGTTGGCGTCATCATCGCTCTTGGCCTGTTCTTCCCCCAGCACGCGCCGCGCACCTTCATCCCCGAACAGGGCCTGACCCGCTTCAAGATCGGCGTCGAATACGCGATCATGGCGCTCTACGGCGTAGCTTTGATCGGTCTGATCCGTGACTGGCGGCGGGAGCATGATGCCTTTCGGGCGTGGTTGATCACTGGACTGTGGATTCTGGGGGTGGGCGAACTCAATCTGACGCTCTTTGCCACGCTCGCCGATCGACATCAAATGCTGGGCCACCTCTGCCAAGCCTGGGGCAGCGGCCTGGTGTTCTGGGCGGTCTACACCGAAGCGCTGGAGGAACCTCATCACCGCTTGCAGATCTCGGAACGGCTGCTGGCGCATCGCGGTCAGGAACTGGAACAGGCGCGGGCGCACGCCGACGCGGCCAACCGCGCCAAAAGCGAGTTCCTCGCCCAGATGAGTCATGAAATCCGCACCCCGCTCAACGCCGTACTCGGCTTTACTCAGGTTCTGAACCGCGAACCACTCACCGCCCACCAGCGCCAATGGGTCGCGCGCATCCAGACCGCTGGCCAATCCCTGCTGGTTCTCCTCAACGACATTCTGGATTTCTCCAAGATCGAGGCCGGTCAGTTGCGCCTCGAATCCCGGCCCTTCGATTTGGCCGGACCGCTGGCCCGGGTCGAGAGTCTTATGGGCCAAACCGCCCACGCCAAGGGCCTCGCCTTGCGCATCATTACCCCAGAGACCGCGCCGGGCTGGCTGCTGGGCGACGCCTTGCGCCTGGAACAGGTGCTGGTCAATCTGCTCGGCAACGCCATCAAATTTACCGAACGCGGCGAGGTCGTGTTGCGGATCGAACCGACCGAAATCACCCCAACGACCGTGCGGTTGCGCTTTACCGTGCGCGACACCGGCCTGGGCATGGCCCCGGAGGCGCTGGCCCGGCTGTTCACGCCCTTTACCCAGGCCGACGCCAGCATCAGCCGACGCTATGGCGGCACCGGCCTGGGCCTGTCGATCTGCAAGCGGCTGGCGGATCTGATGGGCGGCGCCATCGGCGCGGAAAGCCAGGTCGGTCAGGGCAGCACGGTCTGGTTCGAAGCGCCGTTCGCCCGGACCGCCAGCGGCGAAACCATGCCCCGGCCCGCGCCGGCGCATTCCACTGGGCCGCGTCTGACCGGTCTGCATCTGCTGGTGGTCGACGACAGCGCCATGAACCGGGAAGTGGTCGAACAGGCGCTGGCCCTGGAAGGCGCGCGCGCCACCCTGGCCGCCGACGGTCAACAGGCCATCCACCAGCTCCAGGTCCGTCCTACCGCCTTCGATGTGGTGCTGATGGATGTGCAAATGCCGGTGATGGATGGTCTGACCGCCACCCGTCTCATCCGCGACGAACTGGGCCTGACCGCATTGCCGATCATTGCCTTTACCGCCGGGGTGCTGGCCGAGCAGCAACAGGCGGCGCGGGCCGCCGGGGTGAACGACATTCTGGCCAAACCGCTCGATCTGGAGCAAATGACGGCCCTGCTGTTGCGCTGGGTTCAACCCCGGCCCGGGTGGTCAGCGGATCACGCCCGCCCGCACGGACTCGGAGAACCGGTGTCGAGTACGGAATTCCCGATAATCGCCGGGATCGACCGGGAGCGCGCCGCCTACACCTTGGGCGGCAATCGGACGCTGTTTCTCGATCTGCTGGAGCGGTTTACCGGCCCATTCGCCGATGCCGGCGCCCGCACGCGCGATGATTTGGCGCACGGTCAGCGGGAAGCGGCTACTCAGCGGTTGCATACCCTGAGCGGTAATGCCGGCCACCTCGGCGCTATCGACCTGATGCACGCCGCCAACGCGCTGGAGACCGCGATTCAGGCCGGCGACCTGGATCTGGAGACGCGCCTGGCCGCGTTTGAGGATCAACTGGCCGCGCTGGTCGCCGCCGCCGCGCCCTGGCGAGGGATGGCGGCGTCCGACCCACCGCCACCGCCAACGCCGGCATCGTCGTCACCGGACGTTGACTCGTTTACCGCCTTGCGTGAGGATTTACGCGGTCATCGTGCCTACGCCCGGCGGCGCTTCGCGGAACTGCAACCGCTGCTGAGCGATGCCCTGGGCGCTGAGACCGCCGAGGCCCTGGGGCGCGCCATTCACGGATTCCGCTTTGACGAAGCGCTGGCCCTGCTGGAGCAAGCGGCGGACAAGCAAGGCGGAGATGTTATACAAGAGGAGAACGGTAGATGGAATCTATGGCCAGACTGCTGATCGTTGATGACGATCCCGCTGCAATCGCAGTGCTGGATCATGCGTTGGAAGGCATGGGTGAAGTGCGTTGCGCCACCAGCGGCGCGGACGCCTTGGCCCTGCTAGCCCAGTATCCCATTGACCGGTTCTGTTGCGTTAATTTATCT
>JAGRHM010000266.1 GCA_020445005.1 Candidatus Competibacteraceae bacterium
CGCTTGAGGTAGCCGTTGGCGTTGCACCCAGGTAGAAAAACTGCGAATTGGTCAGGCAACAAGCTGTTTGCCGTCATCAATTCACTGGCGCGGGCGTAATGGCTGTCGGAAACATGCAGCATGGGCCTTGGGGTAGTCGCTGGGATATTTCCCGCCCATAAGGCAGCGCGGCCACGATCAATCGTATGCGCTGGCTTAGGTAATTCAGCAGGCGCGATGCTATAGGGAAATTGTTGTCGATTACCCAGGCAGTAGGGAATCCGGTAGCCACTGAGCCATAATAGACTGAGTAACAATCGGGAGCGGTCGTTGCATTGTAAATCAATCACTAAATCATAATGTTGGTTGCGAACGCGCCGCAGCCACTCATGGAAGGCGGTAACCTGTTGGCTGGAATCACGCAGGTCGATGGCCAGAATGTACTGGAATCGCGTATCCTCGGCAAACAATCCTTGCCAGACGGGTAGCGTATTGAGATGAAGCTCCCGTCCGGGAAAAGCCCGCGCAATATCCTCGAACAAAGCGGTTGCCAGGATGACATCCCCCATAGCGCTCCATTTGATGACTAGAATGCGGCGAATGGCAGAGTCGGCAGGTAGATCGGCCCGATAGCGCATGCGTAGAATTAGCCTGCTGGGTTAATTGGAATAGAAGCTGGACTCACCCGGCGGGCAGGTCTTGAAACGGCGGTGAACCCAGAGATATTGCTCGGGCGCCTGGCGAATGTGCTTTTCCAACAGGGCGTTGATTCGAGTGGTATCGGCCACGACATCTCCGCTGGGAAAATTCTGCAGAGCAGGCAGAATAACGACTTCATAGCCTGCCATGTCCGGCAGACGGCGAGGGAAGTAGGGAACCACCGCCGCACCGCTCAAGGCCGCCAGCCGCGAGGTGGCGGTAATCGTGCAAGTGGGAATGCCGAAAAATGGGACGAATACGCTGTTGCGTCGGCCATGATTCTGATCGGGGGCATACCAAACCGCCCGTCCCCGTTTGAAAGCGCGCAACAAACCACGCAAGTCCTCGTGCGGCAACGGTGGCAATCGAGAGCGCCGTTCCCGTTCTCGGCGCATAATCGCCTCATATAGAAGGTTTTTATGCGGCCGGTACATGGCGTGAAAGGGTTGTTGCCAGGTGATGAAGCGGGCGCCCAGTTCCAGGGTGGTAAAATGACCGGTCAACAGAATGACGCCCTTACCGCGGGCCAGGGCGTGCTCGAGGTGTTCCGCACCCTTGACTTGCGCCAGACCGCGCAGTTTCTCATCCGGCGCCCACCAGGCCATGGCGGTTTCAAACAGACCAATACCCAGGGACACAAAATGCGCATCCAGCAAGATCTCCCGCTGGATGGGCGACCACTCTGGAAAGCACCGTTCCAAATTGATGCGGGCGATCTGGCGTCGCCGTCGTGCGATGCGCCCGATCCAGCGGCCAACCTGCTTGCCCAGCGCCAGTTGCCAACGGAAGGGCAACGCGGCCATGACCTTTATCGTACCCAGACCGAGCCACAGAGGCCAATAGCGTGGCGTCAGAAAATGTCGGGACAGGAGAGGAGTCGGATCGGTCACAAGATGCCAATGGTTTAATGGTGGGTAAGCTCATTATTGTAAGCAACGTCAAGCCGGCAAGCATCCATCTGCATTGTAATACTTTATAAAGAGGCATACATGACGCAAGCATTTCTAGTCACCGGCGCCGCCGGTTTCATTGGGAGTCATTCTGTTGAATGGTTATTGGCGCACAATTATCAAGTGGTTGGCGTTGATAATTTGCGAACTGGTCATCTCGAAAATCTCGAAGTCGCGCAATCATCACCTGAGTTCGAATGGGTGCTGGCTGATGTGTGCGACGAGGCGGTGATGCGTGAGTTGTTTCGAAAACACCGCTTTGCCGGGGTACTGCATCTGGCGGCACTGGTCAGTGTTCCAGAAAGTTTCCGCGAACCCGCGCTCAATTATCAACTTAACCTGGCCACAGTTGACAGCATCGCGCGGCTATGCCTGGAATTCGAATGTAAACGCCTGGTGTTTGCTTCTTCAGCGGCTGTGTATGGAAGCCATGCTGCGCTGCCTAACCAGGAGTTCGCGATCCCACAACCGCAATCGCCTTACGCTGCCGCCAAGTTGGCGGCCGAGGTCATACTGCTAGGTTACGCCGCCAGTTATGGATTGGAAGCAATTTGCCTGCGCTATTTCAATGTCTACGGTCCACGTCAGGACCCGGGTTCTCCCTATTCGGGCGTGTTGTCTATTTTCACCGATCGCTTCCAGGGTGGTCTACCAGTCACAGTGCACGGCGACGGCGAACAAACGCGAGATTTTGTCTCAGTGCGGGATGTGGCGCGCGCTAACGGGGAGGCATTGACTCAAATGCATGTAGTAGTGGATCGCTACAACGTCTGCACTGGTCGAGGTATTTCACTGAATCAGGTGCTTGCGATTTACCAGGAATTATTTCCGAATGCTCCGCCGGCTAAGTACACCGCTGCTCGTATCGGCGATATCCGTCATTCGCGAGGGTATCCAGGGAAATTGCAGGATATGCTGAGCTTTAAGTCACAGACGCCTTTTGAACAGGGATTACGTGAACTGGCTGTGGGAGGTCTGACCGACAATCATCAAGATCGGGCTTGACCTGAGCTATTTGTCGCCTATAATCCGCCCCTCCTTCAGTATTGACTGCTGTACTGCAATGAGCTGATAAGTTTAAAGCGCAAGGAATGCAGGAAAGCTGGAAGCCTTGAAAAAAGTTTTTCAAGGTTCTTGCAAAAGCATTTAAAAGTAGTTATATTGAACATCCTTCCGCTGATAGACACGGTTGAGGGTTCGAAAGAAATCTGATGATGAGAGTCAGACAGATTTAGGTTCTTTATGATCACTGGTGAAGGAATTGAGAGAGGGGCCTGAGGGCGGGAAGCCGGGGTAGTTTTCATGCACGTTATTGAGACGGGCATGGAGGGCTACTCAGTAGCGATTGGAAGTAAAGAGAGATTAAACTGAAGAGTTTGATCCTGGCTCAGATTGAACGCTGGCGGCATCCCTAACACATGCAAGTCGAACGGTAACAGGCCCTTCGGGGTGCTGACGAGTGGCGGACGGGTGAGTAATGCGTAGGAATCTTCCCCAAAGTGGGGGA
>JAGRHM010000267.1 GCA_020445005.1 Candidatus Competibacteraceae bacterium
GGCGTCATGGCCATCATCCTGCCCCACGGCGTGCTGTTCCGGGGCGGCGTGGAAGAACGCATCCGCGCCAAACTGCTCAAAGACGGCCATATCGACACGGTAATTGGCCTGCCCGCCAACCTGTTCTTCTCCACCGGCATCCCGGTCTGCGTCCTGGTCCTGAAAAAGTGCAAAAAGCCGGATGACGTGCTGTTCATTAATGCAAGCGAGCACTTCGAGAAAGGCAAACGGCAAAACCGCCTGCTGCCGGCGCACATCGACAAGATCATCGACGCCTACCAGTTCCGCCAGGAAGAGGAGCGCTACGCCCGTCGCGTGTCGATGGAAGAGATCGAAACGAACAGCTACAACCTAAATATCTCCCGCTACACCAGTACCGCCCAGCCAGATGTGGAAGTCGATTTGCCAGCCGTCCATGCCGAGCTAGCCTCACTGACACAGAACATCGATGCGGCAAGGGATAAGCACAATGCGTTTCTCAAAGAACTGGGCTTACCGCCCTTGCCGTAACGCGAACCCTGGCAAAATTGCTTTGTTAAAACAATCAGCGCTACATCCCGAATAGCATTCCTTAACAAAAACGAAATTGTACTATCATAAAAGTCAGCACTTAGCCCCCCACCCAAATCCTTCCCCACCCATGAGGAGGGAGCAAAAGGAGAGTTCCCACATGAAAACCCGGCTGGTTATGCTTGCTGTACTGGTTGTGTTCGGCCTGAACCTGCCGCCCGCCTGGGCCGGCAAGCTGGAACAGATTAAAAAGGACGGCCTGCGGGTCTGCCTGGAACCGGCCTATATGCCATTCGAGATGACCGACAAGCGGGGCAAAATCATTGGTTTTGACCCCGACCTGGCCGAGCTGATGGCCAAGGAGCTGGGCGCCGCCAAGCTGGAGCTGGTAAGCACCGCCTGGGATGGCATTATCCCGGCATTGATCACCAACAAATGCGACATCATCATGAGCGGCATGACCATTACCGAGGAACGCGCCAAGACGGTGGACTTTTCTGAACCGTATATGCTGGTCGGTCAGACGGTGCTGCTGCGCAAGGAGTTGGCTGACAAGGTTAAATCCTATAAGGATTTGAATAACAAGAAATACAAGATCGCCTCCAAGCTGGGTACTACCGGAGAAATCGCCGCTAAAAAATACATTCCTGATGCTCAGTACTTCTCCTATGAAACCGAGGCGGAAGGCGTGATGGAAACTGTCAACGGCAAAGTCGACGCTTTCGTCTACGACTCACCCTACAATCTGGTCGCCAATGTCCAACGCGGCGAGGGGCGCCTGGTGTTCCTGGACGAGCCGTTTACCGATGAACCGATTGGCTGGGCCATCGCTCAGGGTGATCCCGAATTTCTCAAAGCGATTAACGGTTTCCTGGCCAAAATCAAGAAAGATGGCGCCCACGCCAAACTGCACAAGAAATGGTTTAAGAGTACCGACTGGTTGAAAGAAGTGCAGTAGTCGTGCCGCTCAAACGAAGTTCCGCCCGATGGCCCTGGTATGGGCTGCTGGCGCTTATTTTGGCGGCACTCGCTTTTAGCCTGTGGTTCGCCACCAAGCAGGTGAACTACGAATGGCGTTGGGAGCGGGTTCCGCAATATTTCGCCTACCACGACGAAGTGCCGGAAACTGCGCCGTTCACTGGCAAAGTGGCCAAAATCAGTCCCGATGGCGCGAACAGTCGCGTGGAAATTGTCCCGGAGGGCGATGGTTCACCCGCGATCCTTACGGTAGAAACCGACACCCTGCAAGTGGCGGAGGGTGATCGGGTCGGGGAAGACGATGACATCGGCGCGACCCGACACTGGCAGGTCGGACCGCTGACCAAGGGCTTGTGGGTCACCATCTGGATTTCCTTCATTTCCGGTTTCATCGGCCTGATCATCGGCCTGATCACTGGACTGTGCCGCATCTCGAAAAACCCGGCGGTGAATGGGTTAGCTGTGCTTTATATCGAGTTGATTCGCGGCACGCCGTTGCTGGTACAGATTTTTATCTTCTACTTCTTCATCGGTACGGTGCTCGACCTCGACCGAATGGTCGCTGGCATTGGCGCTTTAGCTCTCTTTGTGGGCGCATATACCGCTGAGATCATCCGCGCCGGAATTCAATCCATTCCCAAGGGACAAACCGAAGCGGCCCGCTCGCTGGGCATGAGCGCTGCCGAAAACATGATCCACATTGTATTGCCGCAAGCCTTCAAACGGGTGTTGCCGCCGCTGGCCGGGCAATTTATCAGTCTGATCAAGGATTCCTCGCTGGTGTCGGTTATCGCCATCACTGATCTGACCAAAAGCGGGCGGGAGATTATTACTTCCAGCTTCGCTACATTTGAAATCTGGTTCACGGTCGCCCTGCTCTATCTGTTGGTGACCTCGGTTTTATCACAACTGCTCTTCTGGCTAGAGCGGAGGTTTGCCCGCAGTGATTGAAGTCAGGAATCTGATTAAGGTCTTCGAGGGTCGCGGTCAGGTGGTGCGCGCGGTGGACGACGTAACGACCCAGGTTGCCAAGGGCGAGGTCGTGGTAGTGATTGGCCCATCCGGTTCGGGCAAATCAACGTTTCTACGCTGTCTGAACGGTCTGGAGGAATTTGACGACGGTCAGGTGATCATCGACGGCATCGATATCGCCGGCAGCGCCACCAACCTGAATGCAGTGCGCCGCGAAGTCGGGATGGTGTTCCAGCACTTCAACCTGTTTCC
>JAGRHM010000268.1 GCA_020445005.1 Candidatus Competibacteraceae bacterium
GCGTTGGGCGCTTCATCGAGGCGTTGCGGTAAGCGCGCTGGGGTCAACACCCAGGAGGCATTGTCCCCCTCGGCGTCATCGTGATCGCCGTTCAGGCGCATTTCTGCGGCGACGCTCAAGGGCCAGCCAAGGCAGGCGACCGCCAGCAGGCACACGATGGAACACGGGAGAAAAGATCGGCGGATCGGGTGGTTATAGCGCGTGGAGAACCCGAATCGTGGAGACTGATGCTGTTTCATCACAATAATCCTCAATAACCCACGCCCACCACCGACCCGCTGACAAGGGGTCAGTCGAAGGCATAAAGGGTCACCGCGTTATGATGAAACCCAATGAATGTCTGGATACGATCAGGGTACCGCGCCGACCGCAGGCCTGTTTACAACCTGCAGCCGTCTTTCCCACTCTTCAAGGGGAATGGCCAAAAACTCGTCAAACGCGCGTTCCAACGCCTGGCCGGCCGCTGCCAAGGTGTCTGTCGAATCCCGGGCCAGAATACTCGCTTCCAATTGGCGCGCCGCCTCGGCAATCCGTTCCACGCCCAGATAACCGCTGCCGGATTGCAAACGGTGCGCCCGCTGGCGAATGGTTTCCCAATCCGGGGGGATCGCCGCCGCAGCCCGCGCCAGCACAGTCCGTTCCTCGGGTAGCTTAGCTCGGTACTGTTCGACCAACACCTGGACCAAAGCGGGGTCACCGCGACAGGCAGCCAAGGCGGTCTCTATATTAAGCACAACCGGCACCGTTTGCATAGCGGGTGTTCGATCCGTGAAAAGTGAACAAAGTTTATGGAGAACTCCACCGGAATTCAACCCGTCCTCTACGCCTCATTCAGGAGAGAGTAACATCACGCTTTATGCATCGACCTTGGCCTCGGGTAAGACGCTTATGGGACTCACTGTATTGTTATTCGCGGGCAGACTGTTGTTTTGGATGGGGCTGAGGTTTGGCCAACGGGGGTGGCCACTCAGTGGAGGGAGCCTGCTCCTCATCCCGTTTGCCGGGATGGTGGCCAGCGGCAGCATCGCGCCGGCGATCCTTCCGGTACTGGCCAGTGTGGGGGTCCTGGCTTAGGCGCTCAAAAGGCAGCGCTGTCCGACCGGCGCCCTTCAGATCGCCGCCGGGCTGGTTTATCTCGTCATCGTCTTGGCTTTGGGATTCCGCCAGTTTCCAGGGCTGACGCCTTTCTCTTTGTTGGACGTTAGCGGAAAAGCGGTCCTGTTTCCCCCAGAGAAGCTGCTGCTGCTCGCCCTGGTCCCCCCCTTAGTGCTGACGCCGCTCCGGCCCGACCAGTGGCAATGGGGTCGCGAACAACCCGGTACAACCTTCGCGGTGGCGTTACCGGTGACGCTCCTGGTGCTGATTCCTCTCGCTCTTTTCCTGGAACACATGCGTCCGGGTTGGACCCACGCGCCGATCCCCGTGCGGGTTTATGGCCTCGCCTATCATTTTTTGTTTGTCTGCGTCCTGGAAGAAAGTTTTTTTCGGGGGATCGTGCAAACCCTCTGCATGCGCTGGGCGCGTCACTGGGGCAGGTCGTCTCACGCCGATGGATGGGGCCTGATCGTCGCCAGCCTCTTCTTCGGGGGCGTTCATGCGGGGGGCAGCCTGACTTTCGTACTTCTGGCGACGCTGGCGGGCTTTGCCTATGGCCTGGTTTACTACGTAAAACAGGACGCATCGATTATGCCGTTTTCCTCCACTTCGCCGTCAATACCGTTCATCAGCTAGTGGGTCACTTGCTTTGCTTATCGCCATTATTTTTCCTGCTTATCTGGTTAATTTTTTGATAATATTAATATTTACTATTCATTAACAGCAGCTTTCAAAGCAAATGACCCACTAGCGTTTGCGGCGCTCCCCGTCGCTGCTTAAGGGGCATTGCGTTTCCAGCAAAACTGGTTTGCGAGCCGCTGTCCAGCCGGCCTTTTGCCGATCCACCCCCCGGGAAAGGGGCTTTACATCGATACCCTGCGTCAAAAGAGGCGGGTTTGTACCCGCGCTGAGTGTGTTGTGCAGATACGCACTGCGCAGGGTTAACGGGGCTTCTTGCGGGGCGGTGGGGTGGGGCTGGCATCCTTCTTGGCCGCCTGGGTCGTTGATTTGCGGGGTGGGGATTGCGCCGGTTTATTCCGTGCGATCCGGCGAGCGGGCTTTTGATGGGGAATAGAAGGGGTGGGGGTGGGCGAGGGCGATGCATCCGGTACGGTGGCGGTCCAGGATTTCATGGTCGCCAAGTCGACCTGTTCAAGGCGCGCCTGCTGCGCCACCAGCTCCCGGTACTGATCCCAGGTTTCCCGCGGTTTCTCAAACAAAACCCGTAACAAGGTACGGGTGAGCGCCTGGACCTGATCGCTGGCCGGGTTGCCGTGCGCCCAGGTATAGCCTGAGCGGCGCTCCACGCCCATCCATAACGCCAACTCCGTAAACGTCACGTCCAATCCACGATGGGTGCGGAGCGCCTCCTGTAAATCCGCCGGTTGCGCGCCCAACTGCACCAGCTCCGGCAGGGCATCCAATAACCGTAGATGGAGCGCGGTGGTGCGGCTGGGAATCGGCGTCGTCGACTGGCGACGCCAGGCGTACCACGTCACTGCTGAGATGGCCAACATCTCGCAGAGCCGGTTGACCCCCAGGCCAAGTTTATGACGCAGCGGATCGAGATCCTGCCCGCACAAGAGCCGGTCGGTGGGGATCAGGGGCGGTGAGCGGTCGTCCGCGGTCGGGTCAGGCGGACGATTGGCCGGTGGTTCCGACCAGACAATCAGACGGGGACGGTCCGGGCTGAGGGCGCGGGGGAGCGCGAATCCAGTCAGTCGACAGGGTTGCGTGTCTCCCCCGCGCCGCCAGGCATCCGGCCAGGATTGCGGTGTGCTGCGTTGTGGCAAGGCATCAATCCGGCGCTGGGTCATCAGGCTATCGGTGACATAGGTGGTGAGCCGAGTGCCGACGGCCTGTTGGGGGGCCACGCCAATCGCTTCCGACGCGGCCTGGTTGAGATACCAGATGGCGCCTTCCAAAGAGAGTTCAAAGGCCGGGGCCGGGAGATGTTGCATCGTGGTATCCAACAAGGAGACCAGACGCGCCACGTCCTCCAGGCTGCTCAACAGAAGCTGGGTGAGGTTTTCCAGAGAGGCCATGCTTGGAGCGAACGAGGAGGTCGAAACAGGCCATTGAGCGCGTATTGTCGAATAAACATTTGATTATTATGGCATAAATCTGCAAAAACCGCGTCGAAAAACCGGCGCGGATCAAAATATAAAGGGTCGCTGTCCACTCGGCGCTGCGAATCCACGCGGAGTCGGGTGGGCGGGCGAATCCCGTCGTTACGCCAGCCCTTCTTCACCCGGTGCAGTCATCCGGTTTCTATAACGGAATTCCACGCATTATAGCTAAATATACAAGCAGGAGGCGCACCCTTTGATCGTTCGGGAATTCGACCCGTTAGCTGCTGCGTTAGCTGCCGTCCATCATGCTAAATCTTCAATAAGTTACTAAAAAAATTTAACTTTAAATACTAAGCAAATAATTATCAAAAAATACTTGAAAAAAGATTTAAGTTTTCTATCATAGAAAATATTTATACAATCTAATGTAATCCTTATTGAGATCGCCTAAGTGATCTTAGCCGGAGGCCATGCATGACCCGAGTGATCTACCTGGGGTTTGCGGCGGTGTTGGTATTGCCGAACGCGCACGCGGCCCCACGTCTGTACGACGGCTACGCCCTGATTGACGAAGCGCCTGTAGCCACCGATCTGGCCCAGACGGTCTATCGCACCGTCCAAGGCCCCACCGTAGGTCAAGGGCTATACGAACTGCTGACCGGCACCGGCTATCGACTGGCTGAGCCCCGGGCTGCCGATCCGGCGATCGAGCGGCTGTACGTCCAACCGTATCCCGAAGCCCAGCGGGAGGTCGGCCCGGTCGAACTGGGGGTCGCCCTGGAGCGCCTCGCCGGCCCGGCTTGGCGACTGGTGGTCGATCCGGTGAACCGGCTCGTGAGTTTCGAGCGCCGCCCGCTGTACCGGCCTACACCCGCGCCCACGCCTGCGCCGCCGAGCGAGGTCGTCGAAGTCGCCGAACCGGAGGATTCTTCGTTATGAAACGATGCGCCGTCCCGCTCCTTCTCAGCCTTTTCGGACTCAGCGGTTGCCCGACCGTCCCGGTCGCCCCCAACGCCTCCGCCTCCACTTTCGAGGGCTGCCGCTACCCCGAACGCGATCTCACCATCCCTTGGGCGCAGCGCGTTTATTGGTGTCGTCCGGATCACCCGCGCGCCTCGGAAGCGGCCTTTTGCGTCGGAGATGCCTGTCGATGAACGCTGCCCATTCCCTCACGCGCGGCATCGCCACCGCGCTGCTGGCGCTGCCCCTGGCTGCAGCCGCGGCATCGCCGGTCACGGCGACCGCCCTGGACTACACCCAAGTCACTGAGGCCGATTTGGCCGACCACTGGAGCTTGGAACAAGCCGACATCCGGCGCTACCGCAACTACATGGCGCGGGAAGGCCGATTCTTCTATGCGCACCTCGATCCCATCATGGTGCTGGGGATCATCGAGACCGACCCCCAACGCCAAGCGCGCTACGCCGAGCAGTACTTAATGGCGGAGCGGCAACGCATCAAAGCGCAGACCGCCTTCGCCCAAGCCGTGGGCGCGGCGCAATTCCGGTTATTCGGCAAGGAAAAATATGTGGACTTTTCGCGGCTGCCGCAAGCGGCCGCTTCCATGCCGTCCCACCCGCCCGCGCCGGATTCGGCGCCGCGCCCGGCGATCCGGTCCTTGCCGCGCCTCGATCCGGCCGGGTTGCAGGCGGGCGACACGGTGGATGTGCTCGTCGACGCCGCGTGTCAAGCCGGGTGCTTTGACCGCCTGCGGACGCTGGTGCAGACCCCCGATGTCCACGTCCTGCTCTATGGACGGGATTTTCCGGATGCAGCGGCGCTGGTCACCTGGCTGGAAGCGGGCCTGGCGTCGTGGACGGAGGCGGAACGCCAGACGGCGGCCACGCGCATTCAACCGCGCCATTTCGATCCGGTGGTGTTCGCGGATATCGCAAGCGCGCCCGCACCCTTGGTTCTGGTGCGCCGCAACGGCCAGCTCGTGGGACGGCTGCCTTGAGGTCGCTCGCGATGCCCGGACTGCTGTTAACCAGTGTGCTGTTGAACGCCTGTTCCGACTCCGCCGAAACCGGAGGACGGTCGGCGCGCCACCCGACCGCCCGGATGCCCGACGCGGCGTTGCAACGTGACGCTGCGTCGATGACGACGCTGAATCCCAGCGCGGGCGTGCCCGCCGTAGCGGTGCGGCCGGTCGTGTCCGCGCAACAACGGCGGCTGACGCCGTTGATCGATGCTATCGCCCTGAGCGAAGGGGTCGATCCGACCCTGGTGCACGCGGTGATTTCCCAGGAGTCCCGCTACCACCCCCGGGCCGGCTCGCCGGCGGGCGCGGTGGGCCTGATGCAGCTGATGCCGGCCACCGCCGCCCGCTACGGACTGACGCCCAACGAGCGCTACGACCCGGCGAAAAACGTGCGCGCCGGCATCCGGTATCTGAAATTTCTCAGCCGGAGATTTCATGGTCAACTGGACCTGATCCTCGCCGGTTACAACGCTGGGGAAGGCGCGGTGCAAAAGTACGGGAACCGGATTCCGCCGTATCGCGAGACGCAAGACTACGTGCGCAAAGTAAAGGGTTATCTGGCGCTCTATCGCCAACGCCGTCGGCATCGCGTCGCGCATGCCCCGACGACGACCT
>JAGRHM010000269.1 GCA_020445005.1 Candidatus Competibacteraceae bacterium
GGCGAATTCCCAACAACCGGTCCCGACGAATCGCCGAACGTAATCTGGAGTTATGTTTTCCCGAACAGTCGCTTGCCGAGAGAAACCGGCTGTTGCGTCAAAGCCTGATGGAAGCCGGCAAAGGTCTATTGGAACTGGGTCCGTTGTGGCTGTGGCCCAGAGAACGGGTGTTGCAACTCATTCAGGGAGCCGTCGCGGGCGAAGAAACGTTGGCTGAGGCCGTTAACGATAAACGCGGCGTGATGCTGATCGCGCCTCATCTGGGTTGCTGGGAAATAGCGGGCTTGTACTATTCCAGTCGCTATCCAATGACCATTCTTTATCGTCCCAGTCGTCGGGCCGAATTTGATGTGCTCAGTTGCCGGGGTCGAGGCCGGATGGGCGGTCAGGTCATTGCGACAGATGCCCGAGGTCTTCGTGCTTTACTGAAAGCATTGCAACGGGGTGAGGCACTCGGCATTCTCCCCGATCAGGACATCGGCAGCGATGAGGGCGAGGAAATCGCCGGGCGGGTGTTCGCGCCATTCTTCGGCATCGCCGCCAGCACCATGACCCTGGTTTCGCGACTGGCGCGAAAAACCGGCGCATTAGTACTTCTCACCTGGGCCGAGCGCTTGCCGCGCGGCCCAGGCTATATCCTGCATCTGCGCGCCTTACCCGAGGTCGTCGAAGCCGCTACGCTGGCGGAATCCGTCACGGCGTTGAACCAGGGTATTGAAATGGTGATTCGCACCCTTCCCGAACAATATCTATGGGCCTATCGGCGTTTCAGGACACGGCCGCCGGGCGAGGCTAGAATCTATTAACACCCGTTCACATCCATTAAGGAATCCATCATGATTACTAAATTCGCCTTGTCGTCCGCATTCCTTTTGACCACTGCGCTTGGCATGGCTTCCGCCCAGGCCGCCGATCCACTCATCACTATCAGCACCGGCAAAAGCGGCGGCGGCTACAACACCATCGGCGGGCGGCTGAAAAGCGTGCTGGCTGAGCAAGATCAACCCGCCGAGGTGTTGACCAGCGCCGGTTCGCTGGAAAATTTGAATCGCCTTGCCGATCCTGCCAGCCCGGTCAACGTGGGGCTGGCTCAAGCCGACGCTCTGAAGTATTACCTCAAGGACCATCCCGGTCTCGCCGACAAGTTCATCAATCTGGGCGAGATCGGTCAGGAGTGTGTATTTATTGTGACCGGCAAGGACAGCGCTATTCACAGCGACAGCGACCTGCAGGAAAAGGGCAAAGGCCGGCTGATCGCGGTGCAGTCCCCGAACAGCGGCGTGGCGGTAACCTGGGAATATATGACCCTGCTGGAGCCAGCGTTCAAGAACACCGCGCCGGCGTTCGTCGATGGCGCCGAGGCATTGTTGCAACTCAAGAGCGGCGGGAAGTCAAGCAAGATCCAAGCGGTCATGGTGGTGCAGAAACCGCTGGCTAAATCCACCGAGATGCAAGTCGTGCTGGAGAATCCCAAGGATTTCCGCCTGGTTCCGGTAAAGGACTGGGATTTAAACGACAAACTGCCCGACGGCAGCGCCGTGTACACCTTCGAAGAGGTCACGGTCGCTGAGAAGAAATGGGGATTTGACACCACGGTCGACACGATCTGTACGCACGGGTTGATGCTGGCCAATAAAGAGAAGCTGACCGCTGATCAGCGCGCCCGCCTGGCCAAGGTGATGTTGCTGGCCGCCAGTCGGGTGGTGGGAGAAAGTAATTAACAGGGCGTAATGCCGAATGCCGGCGAAATAATCTTTCGCCTGGACTGAAACCATCATGCCAACCCTGGAAGCGTTGCGCCACACGCTGGCCACCGTCGAAGAATTACGCTCCATCGTTCGCACTATGAAAGCGCTGGCGGCAGTCAGTATCCATCAATATGAGCGGGCGGTAAGCGCACTGATTGATTATGACCGCGCCGTACGGCAAGGATTAGCGGTGGTGTTGCGCGAACAGGCGGTGAAAAACCAGGCTCAGGGCATGATTTTGCCCGATGAGGCGCCAGATGTTGTCCCCACAGCGAGCACTCCCTCGGCGATTGGCGTCGTCGCCTTCGGTTCCGATCATGGACTTTGTGGGCGCTTTAACGAAGCGCTAGCCGAGTATGTCGCAATCACTCTGCGTGACCGTCCGGAAGTGCAGCGCCGAGTGCTGGTAGTGGGCATCCGGCAGGCAGGAGCTCTGGAAGAACAGGGTTTACCGGTTCAGCAGGCGTTCTACACACCAAGCGCGGCCAGCGCGATCCAGCAGATCGTACGGCAATTATTGCCCGTGTTGGAACAATGGCAGGAAGCTGGGGTCATCGAGATTCTGCTCTTTCACAATCGCCATCGAGGCGCAAATAGCCATGAACCAACCTGGGTGCGACTGCTGCCGCTCGATTCTGATGCTCTGAACCGCGAGGTGCTCTCATCAGCGCATTCCTTGCCCGGTTATGCGATTGATCGGGCTGAATTGCTGGCGGCATTACTTCGGGAATGGCTGTTTGTGGAACTGTTTCGGGCCTGCGCCGAGTCCCTGGCCAGCGAACACGCCAGTCGGTTGCTGGCCATGCAAACGGCGGAACGCAACATCGCCGACCGCTTGACGGAATTGAACGCCACTTACCGCCAGCAGCGTCAGGAGGCGATTACCGCTGAATTACTGGATGTAGTGGCCGGTTTCGAGGCGACGCTGGAATAGAAATCACTATGCTGTTTGCATTTCACTAAACCGTCATGCCAATGAAAATAACGCGCCTGATGATAGTTGGCCAAGCATCGCATTAAACGCGACCATCTACCAACCACTTTGATAAGCTATCCAGCAGTAGCCATAGACTAGGACAATATGCAAATCCTGATCAGTAACGACGATGGTTATCAAGCGCCGGGGCTACGCTGCCTGGCGGAAGCCCTGAGCGAATTGGCGGACATTGTGGTGGTTGCGCCCGACCGCGACCGCAGCGGCGCCAGCAACTCGCTAACCCTGAAGAGTCCTCTGTACATCACCCATCATGACAACGGGTTCTACAGTGTTGAAGGCACGCCAACCGACTGCGTTCATGTCGCCATCACGGGTTTACTGGAGCGGGATCCGGACATGGTGGTGTCCGGCATCAATAACGGCCCCAATCTGGGCGATGACGTTATCTACTCTGGCACCGTAGCGGCAGCGATGGAAGGTCGTTTCCTAGGATTGCCCGCTATCGCGATCTCACAAGCTTCTTATCAACCACAGCACTTGGCAACCGCAGCCCGCGTCGCAGTCTGGCTGGTCAACCGCTTGCAAGAGCGATCGCTCCCCCCCGACACCATCCTGAACGTCAACGTCCCCGACCGGCCCTGGGAAGAACTGTCTGGCTTTCAAACGACGCGCCTGGGTCATCGGCACAAGTGGGAGCCGGTCATCAAAAGCGCCGATCCGCGCGGTCGCCCCATCTACTGGATCGGCCCCGCCGGGCCGGAACAAGAGGCCGGCCCCGGTACTGACTTTCATGCGGTGCGCGCTGGTTATGTCTCAATTACCCCGTTGCAAGTTGATCTGACCCGGCATGGCGCGATCGATACCTTAAGTCAGTGGCTGAGCGAAAAACCGCCGCAAATTACTCAATATGGACGATGACGTTCAAGATTTTTACATTCCAATGGTAGACTTGGCGCTTTGGAAAGGCTTATTATCGCTAGGCATTTTGTAGTGCGGAGCAGGGAAGACATTGTCCGCGTTTTTAGCCGTGAACAAAAGTGAACGGCGGCGCCTTCATCATCATTCAATGAATGTGGGTTGCCTGGCATTAAAAAAACAATAAACAAAGACGCAGCCGACCGTTTTCCGGCCCGGCGTCAACAGTGAAGTTCCACCAAGCGAAGTGTGTCGAGGAGGTTATCGATGTCCCGACGGATCAGTGCCTGTCTGGAAGAAGCAGTCGTTTGTGACGACGAACTGATCATGGAAGATCACCTGTTGGACGAGGACAAGCTGGAAGAAGATGACGACAACGAAATCGTCGCTGGAAATGAAGAATTACAGGAAGTCGCGGATCCGGTCTGGTCATGCCCCACCGCGACCGCTCCCCGTGAAGTGACCCTGGAGGAATTGGACGCTACTCGCATGTATTTGAGCGAAATTGGCTTCTCTCCTCTGCTGACCGCTCAGGAAGAAGTGTATTTCGCCCGCTTGGCCATCCAGGGCGATGCCGCCGCCCGCAACCGTATGGTTGAAAGCAACCTGCGATTAGTGGTCAAAATTGCCCGCCGCTACATGAACCGGGGCCTTAGCCTGCTTGATCTGATCGAGGAAGGCAATCTAGGGCTCATTCACGCCGTTGAAAAGTTTGATCCTGAACGCGGCTTCCGGTTCTCAACCTACGCGACTTGGTGGATTCGGCAAACGATCGAACGGGCGCTGATGAACCAGACTCGCACCATTCGCCTGCCGATCCATATCATTAAGGAAATCAATGGCTATTTGCGGACTGCGCGTCAGTTGACACAGACCCTGGATCACGAACCCGGCACCGAGGAAATCGCTCAGGCCATGGGCAAGTCGGTGGCGGAAGTGAAGCGAATGCTGCAGCTCAATGAACGAGTTGCCTCGGTGGACACCCCCATTGGCAAGGATGAAGACCGTTCGTTGCTGGACGCCATTCCCGATGACAACAACACCGATCCTTCACAACTGTTGCAAGATGCCGACCTCAACGAAAAGCTGGAATCCTGGCTCGATCAGTTGAATGACAAGCAGCGGACCGTGGTAAAGCGGCGGTTTGGACTCTGCGGGCAGGAAAAAGCGACTCTGGAGCAAGTCGGCAACGAAATCGGCGTGACCCGGGAGCGAGTACGCCAAATTCAGATTGATGCTTTGCGGCGACTGCGCAAGATTCTGGAAGGCGAAGGGTTTTGCCAAGATTTCCTGTAAACGGTTAACGTTCCCGTTCTGACTCTCCAGCAGAACGGGGATGAAGATCGCTGAAAACAATTAGTCACTGCCAATCATCAGCAATGCTGCTGCGACCCGGCGGTCCTCCAGCATGATCACGTTGTAGGTCCGGCAAGCGGCGGCGGTGTCCATGATTTCAACGCCGACCCCTTGCGCCAGTAGCGATTGGGTCAATTTGGGTCGTGGAAAACGTTGTTGATCACCGGTCCCCAGCAATACAATTTCCGGCGCCAGCGTCATGATCACCGCGAAGTGTTGTTCTTCCAGATCGGCGAACATCTGGGGCGGCCAATCGGTGACCAGTTGGTCGGGAGTCACGATCACGCTGCGGCGGATTTGTTGCTCATTGACATGAATCCAGCCTGGTCCATAGCTTTTGATGAAATATTTACTTGTGTCGGTGTCGAGACTGAAGCGCATGAAAAATCCCTCTGAACCTCGGAAAAGGGACCCGCAAGTCGGCTTGCGCCAGACTTACTAATCCACTGTATTCGCCATTCAGAGTCGTCGTCGTAGTGAATGTTCCAACGTCACGCTGCGCACTCTCTGCGCTTCACGTGTGAGAATCCAAGATGACCGAGACTGCTCCTTACACCATTCACGCCCTGGAACTGGGGCGCATGAGCAATTTTATCTACGTGATCCATGACCACGCCACCGATCGCGCGGCGGTGGTCGACCCCGCCTGGGACGTGCCGATGATTCTGGCTGCTACAGAGCGGCGTAGTTTGCGGATCACCGATATTCTACTGACCCACAGCCATTTCGATCATATCAACGGCGTCGAAGCATTGTTGAACGCCAGCGATGCCCAGTTGCATCTGCTCCGGGCCGAGGCGACATTCTGGAATCACTATCTGGATTTGCCGACTCTACATGAGGGTGGCGACCGCATTCAGTTGGGCGAAACCACGATTGAAATTCTGCACACGCCAGGGCATACCCCGGGTTCGGCCTGCTATCGGCTGGGTGATCAAGTGTTGACCGGCGATACCTTGTTCGTGTTTGGCTGTGGGCGCTGCGACCTGCGCGGCGGCGATCCCGAGCAGATGTATCAAAGCCTGCGCCGACTGAGCGAGCGGTTGCCTAGCGATACGCTGATTCGCCCTGGTCATAATTACGGTATTACGCCGACCTCGACCATGCTGGAACAACTGGACGGCAATCCCTTCCTGCATTTTGATAACAGTCCGGGCTTTGTCGAATACCGGATGCATCTACACGACCGCGAGGAGCCTTACCAACCGGAGCCACACCCGCATCGACACTGATCGGAAAACCGTGTTCACGTTTGAACCGATTGGTATCGTCCGTTCCTGTTTCCGCGAAAAATTCGGCATTCCCCGTCAACCGGGGCTGGTTCCGGCGGCGCAGGCGACGCTGGAACTGCTCCCGCCTTATGCACAACCGGCCGCCGTCCGTGGGCTGCAGGATTTTTCCCATCTGTGGCTGTTGTTCGTGTTTCACGGCTTGCCCAAGGGCCGCTGGCAACCGACCGTGCGACCGCCGCGTCTGGGCGGTAATCGGCGACTGGGCGTATTTGCGACCCGCTCCCCTTTTCGACCGAATCCTCTGGGACTCTCCGCGGTCAGGCTGGAACGGATCGTGGTCGGTTCTAGTCACATCACGCTGCATCTGGCAGGGGTGGATCTGCTTGACGGAACGCCGGTGCTGGATATCAAGCCTTATGTGCCCTATGCCGACTATCTCCCTGCCGCCACGGGCGGTTTCGCGCCTGAAGCGCCTAAAGCGGAACGGGTCGTCGAGTTCAGCCCCCAGGCAACGGCGTTTTGCGCGAATTGGCCCGAGGATGATTTGCGTGAATTGATCACGCAGATTCTGCGCCAGGATCCGCGCCCGGCTTATGCACGGGGATCAGGCGATGCTGCACCGCAACTGTATGGCATGAAGCTTTATGATCTTGATGTGAGATGGGAAGTGCTGGATGGAATAACTTATGTGATGGAGATTTTTAAGTTTTAAATTTTAGGTTTTAAGTTTTAAGTTTTAAGTTTTAAGTTTTAAGTTTTCTGTAATATTCCAAGAACTACCATGAATATTTGGCTCTTCGAGGGTTTCTGTGAAATGTGGGTCTCTGGGCCAAGATCAGCCCGCCAAGCGGGCACTGCCTCTTTGAAGATCAATGAGTTGAAGCTACAAGCCGCCCCTGAATCGGCGGGCTCCACAAGAACCCTCGAAGAGCCAAAATTATAGCCTGTCAGGGAGACGAGTTGGGAGAGAGGGTGGACATGGACTGGTTGATTTGGAGACTGAGCACATTACACCCGTCCTCACGACGATAACGCGCCTCGTCCACCAGGGTTTTTATCAGCAGAATACCCAGTCCACCCGGTTGACGTTGATCAATCTCAAGCGCCGTATCCGGATCGGGACGGGCCAGTGGATCGAAGGGCGGGCCTTGATCGACGATCTCCACAGTCAGCCCGTCAGCCTGGGTGGTGACCTCGCAAAATACAGCGCCGTCGGCGCGCGTTTGCTCGTCATAAGCATGATTGAACACATTGACCAATGCCTCTTCCACCGCCAGTTCCAACCGGGAAATTTTTGCTTCGGGCAACCCGGCGTCTTGGGCAATTTCGCGAATATGGCCGAGAAACACCGGTAAATGATCGAGTTCAGCCGGTAGGCGCAAGCAGGCGGTTTTCGCGTCGGAATTTTCAGGCGTCATGTTATTTACGCCTCCACAGTCGGTTTAGCGGGGGGAATTCGGATGCGCCACCGCCAGCAGAGTCAGGTCGTCGCTCTGCTCGGCTGATCCGACATGCAGGGCCACTGCGGCAATGACGCGCTCGATCAATTGACGCGGTTGGGTAATGTCGGGCGCGCGACAGACCTCCAGTAGTCGCCAGGAGTCGAAACATTCACCGGCAATATTCATAGCCTCGGTGACCCCATCGGTATACAACAGCAGCATGTCTCCCGGCGGCAATCGAAGCGCCGCTGAAGCGTAGCTCCAGTCCGATTCGACGCCCAGCACCAGCTCCGGCGCCATCCGCATGAATTCAACGCTGCCATCGGTGTGGCGGATCAACGGCGGATTATGTCCGGCATTACCAAAGGTCATAACACCGGTTTTCGGGTGCAGCGCCGCAGCAAAAAAAGTCACAAACAACAAACGTTCGTTCAAAATACAGAGTTCGCGATTAACCTGCGCCAACACATCCGCGGGATCCGGGGTCGTCGCAGCCATGGCTTTCACCAGCGTCGTGGTGACCGCCATCATCAACGCAGCGGGGACTCCTTTGCCGGACACATCGCCGATGCACAGAAACAGCCGCCCATCCGCCAGCCAGAAACACTGGAACAAATCGCCGCCTACCTCACGGGCCGGTTCAAACCAGGTGGCGATCTCCAGGCCGCCCTGGGCAGCCAAACCGACCGGGTCGCGCGGCAAAAAGCTGTCCTGAATGGCGCGGGCAATTTTTAATTCGTTGTCGATCCGCGCTTGCGCTGCCCGCGCACCGGCCAGAATGTCCAGTTGCTGACGCAGCGCCTGGCGCATATCGGCAAAAGATTGGGTTAACACCCCGACTTCGTCATAAATGCGCGGAGGCGGGATCGCCACCTCCAGATCGCCGCCTGCAATCGCTGCGCTTTTCTCCGTCAGCACCAGCAAAGGTCGGGTAAAGCGGCGCACAATTAACACCACTAGCGCCAATAATAGTAGTAACCCAACGCTGCCAATGAGGAGCACCTCTCTGGCTAATGTTTGCAGATTCGCAAACAATTCCTCCTCGCCGAACACAACGCCAATCGACCAGCCGGTTCCAGGCAGGGGAGTAAAGTAAATGCGGGCCGGCTTTTGCAGATAGGGACTCCAAAAAGCCGCAAAGCCGGTTTCGCCCCGGATCATACGCCGACCGATCGCCAGCAGTTCTTGATTCTTCTGGAAACGAGCCACATCAAAAATCGTTTCAGACATATCTTTTTGCGTATCCAAATGGGCCAGATAACGACCATCACTGGACAGGATAAACACATAACCCGTTTCAAAAATCCGCAGACGCTGAATGGCGGCCGCCAAACTGCTGAGAGGGAGTTCTGCGCTCACCACGCCAACCTTCACCCGCGCGCCATCCTCCATGCGATAGATCGACGCTATGTAGGCGGAAACCGCTTCACCGCTGTTGGCATCTAGGAAGGGTTCACTCCAGACCGCCTGTTTTAACGCTTTTGAGGAGGGAGCTTGAACCATCGGCTCCCGATTCACCGCGGTCCTGGTCATGTTGCAAACGACTTTGGAATGCCAATAGCGACAGTTCAGCCTTTGCGCCTGGGTCTGTGAAGAAGCAGCTCCACTTTGTGAATCCAGCGTCACCATCGCCATATTGCAATAGGAACTATCCATGATGGCGTCCACAGCCACTGCGCGTAATGCCTCGATATCCTTACCTTGTTCAACGGCTTGCGCCAACTCGGATGCAACATCCGTAACATCCGCCAGAATACCTTGCAGATTGCCAATGATCGCACTGCTTAAACCGGCAATGGCTGCATTGACATTGCCTAGCATGTGTTGATGAGATTGACGGTAATCGTAATAGAATGCTGTGATAAACACGAACGCCACTGCACTGACCAGCGCCAGCGACAAGCGCGTAGCTAAACCCAGACGAACCCGCGCTGGGAGTTGAATCGACTCTCGAGCGGTGTTACCGACTAATGTTTGCTCGGGTTCCAATACCATTGGTTCATCCGTTTAGCTCCGCTCTGGCCACTGAAAAATCGCTTGTTACTGGGCGCTGCGACACCCGGTTATTCTTAAAGGATAGGCTAGACTGTTCATAAGCCAATAACAGCATTTTGGTAGTCCAAATACTCGACGCCACCCGCGGAGCACTGCCATTCTGACCATTGTGACTTCTCCATCCACTGCCGGTTGGCGGGCCGATTTGAAGCTGGGTTTTCAGCAGCGCCTTTCCGGCACTATTTTGGGGCAATGCGCGCACCAGGGTCCATTGCGGGTGCAGCGGCCCTTCTATCCTGAAGGGCCGGATGTCTGCCATGTCGCCATCCTTCATCCACCCGGCGGCGTGGTGGGCGGCGATGAGTTGCGCCTGGATGTGCGGATTGAAACCGGCGCGCGAGCTCTGCTCACCACTCCGGCTGCCGCCAAATTCTACCGTAGCGCGGGCGCGTTGGCCGTACAAACTCAGCAATTAACGGTCGCCGCCGGCGGCGCGCTCGAATGGCTGCCCCAGGAAAACATTGTTTATTGCGGCGCGCGGATTCATGCGCAGACTCGGGTCGAACTGCACAGCGATGCCCACTTTATAGGCTGGGAAATCCTTTGCCTGGGCCGGCCCGCGGCGGCGGAGGTCTTTCAAACCGGCGAATGCCGGCAGACGCTGGAACTGTGGCGCGACGGGGAACCGCTCTATCTGGAACAGGCTAACTACAGGGGAGGCGATTCCGTACTCAAAGCGGCCTGGGGTTTACAAGATCAACCGGTAATCGCTACATTGCTCTGTACGCCCCCCGGCCCCGGGCTAACTGACGTCATACGCGCTGGCTGGAAATCCTTGGCTATTCCTGCGCCAGTGGGAGAACTAATCGCTGTGACTCAACTGGATAGCGTTTTAATAGGCCGCTACCTCGGTCCCTCGACTTTACGCGCCCGACGATTTTTTACTCTGGCGTGGGAGTTGCTGAGACCTCAGCTACTGCAACGCCCGCCCTGCACTCCACGTTTCTGGAATACTTGACCGCAACTTGAGAATACCTATGGAACTTACTCCCCGCGAAAAAGACAAGCTGTTGCTGTTTACCGCCGGTCTGCTGGCGGAACGGCGCAAGGCCAAGGGTCTGAAACTCAACTACCCGGAAACGGTGGCCTATCTGTCCTGCGCGCTGCTGGAAGGCGCACGAGAAGGACAAAGCGTGGCCGAGTTGATGAGTCATGGCCGCACGCTGCTGACCCGCGATGACGTGATGGAAGGCGTCCCGGAAATGATTCCCGAGGTGCAAATCGAAGCGACCTTTCCCGACGGAACCAAGCTGGTCACCGTTCATCACCCGATTGCCTAAGGAGGCCGTTCATGATTCCCGGCGAAATTATCCCTGTTGACGGCGACCTCGAATTAAATGCTGGCCGTCGCGTCACTCACCTGAACGTCGCTAATACCGGTGACCGGCCAATTCAGGTCGGCTCGCATTACCACTTTGCCGAAACTAACCCTGGTTTACGCTTCGACCGTGCGCTGGCGCGGGGCTGCCGGCTCGACATTCCCGCGGGTACGGCGGTGCGTTTTGAACCCGGCCAAGAACGCGAAGTAGAGTTGGTGGATTATGCAGGAACCCGGGAAGTTTACGGTTTCCGCGCCGAAGTGATGGGATCGCTGGAGAAACAACCATGAGTCGCATTGATCGCCGCGCCTACGCGGAAATGTATGGCCCCACCACCGGCGACCGGGTGCGGCTGGGGGATACCGAGTTGTGGATCGAGGTCGAACGCGACGATGCACTTTACGGCGAGGAAGTGAAGTTTGGCGGCGGCAAGGTGATTCGTGATGGCATGGGTCAGTCGCAACGTCCCCAGGGCGGCGGAGCGGTCGATGTGGTGATCACCAACGCGCTGATCATTGATCATTGGGGTATTGTCAAGGCCGACATCGGCATCAAGGATGGGCGCATCGCCGGCATCGGTAAAGCCGGTAATCCCGATATCCAGCCGGGCGTAACGATCGTCATCGGTCCTGGCACCGAAGCGATTGCCGGCGAAGGATTGATCGTCACCGCCGGCGGTATCGATAGCCATATTCATTTCATCTGTCCGCAGCAAATTGAGGAAGCGCTGATGTCCGGCGTGACCACCATGATCGGCGGCGGCACGGGACCCGCGACGGGCACGAATGCCACGACCTGCACGCCAGGCCCCTGGAACCTGCGGCGGATGCTGCAAGCGGCGGAAGGATTGCCGATCAATCTCGGCTTTCTCGGCAAGGGCAATGCCAGTCAACCCGCTGCGCTGGAGGAGCAACTCGAAGCCGGAGCCATGGGCTTGAAGCTGCACGAGGACTGGGGAACGACGCCGGCGGCGATCGACAACGCCCTGGCAGTGGCCGACGAGATGGATGTGCAGGTGGCGATCCACACCGATACGCTCAACGAAGCGGGTTTCGTCGAAACGACGCTGGCCGCTTTCAAGGGGCGCACGATTCATACCTTTCATACCGAAGGCGCCGGCGGCGGGCACGCGCCGGACATCCTGCGCGCGATTTCCGAGGCCAACGTCCTGCCGTCGTCTACCAACCCGACGCGGCCGTACACGGTGAA
>JAGRHM010000270.1 GCA_020445005.1 Candidatus Competibacteraceae bacterium
TTGACCGTTCCCCGGGGAAGGCCCTGGCCGGCGAGCTTGAGACGGGCTTCATGCACCTGGTCGGACGGCACCATCAGCGCGCCGCTGCGCGCGTCAATCTTGAAGGGAATATTGGCTTGTTGCAGGGCTTCCATAATCTGGCCAGCGTCCTGCTCAGCCAGGCCCCGATACAACACGTTGTAAGCAGGCGTGCTGTACCATAAGGCCAGCGCCACCAGCAACCCCAGCAGCAGGGCCGCTCCCGCCATGATCCCTATTTGGGCGGGACCGGGCCGGCGAAATTTTTCAAGCTCCGCACGCCAGTCAACCCGGGCCAGCGAATTGGGGGGCGAACCGTTGTTGTCTTCAGCCACGACGCCTTCTCCTCAGCGCATGATCAGTTTCGCTGATTAGCGCCATCAAACGGGCATATTCATAATGTCTTGATAGGCTGTGACCAATTTATTGCGAACCTGCAAGGTGCTCTGAAAAGCCAGACTGGCTTTCTGTTGAGCGATCATCACTCCTGCTAAATCATCATGCTGCCCCAGATCAAAGGATTCAGCTAATTGCCGCGAGTGTTGCTGGGATTGATTGACGCTCACCAGCATAGCTTTAAAGACGCTGGCAAAATCTTCCGATTCCAGTTGCTGGGAATCAACATGCGCTGAAGATAATGGGTGGTCAGTTCCTGGAGTCAGGCTGTGCAGCCCCTTAGTCAATGTGTTTATGGCGTCAAAGTCGTTCATCGATGCTTGTCCCCTGCTGGCGTCAATCTTCTTCAGGTCGTCTGTCAGGGATTTAGCAAGAACCATACCTTGAATTAAATTCCCCGCAATGGTTGATCTACCCGGGCTCTCAAGGACGATGAAATCGAGATAAAAATATTAAATTTAAATAAGTTAGCGTATAAAGTAATATCGGTGGGTTAGTTAATCCAGTGCCAAAATTTCGGCAGATGACGCGCTAATCCTCATCTTCACCACGTTTAATACTGTATTTTCGCATCTTCTCAACCAGGGTCGTGCGGCGCATTTTCAGCAGCGAAGCGGCATGAGCGACAACGCCGTTGGCATCCTCCAGCGCCGACTGAATCAACGAGGATTCGAGATCCATAATGTACTGACGCAAGTCAAGCCCTTCAGGCGGCAGGCTGACTACTTCATTGTTGACCACTCGCGTTACGGAATCCCCGGCGGGTTCGTTGTCCAGCGAAGCCAGTTCCGCCGCCATCAATTCCGCTGGATAATATGCGCGGAATTTAGCGGGCAGATCATCCAGTTCCACCCACCCATCCGGTTTCAGGATCGCCAGTCGCTCCATCAGATTGGCCAATTCACGCACATTGCCGGGCCAGGGATAATGCGCCAGGCAGCGCAAAACTATGGGACTGAGGCCGATCCGCACGCCCTGATCGTTGGCCATGCGCTCGATTAACTCATCGACGAGCAGCGGCAAATCCTCGATTCGTTCACGCAAGGTGGGCGTTTCGATCGGGAACACATTGAGACGGTAATAAAGGTCTTCGCGGAAGCCGCCATTCCGGATGAGCTCTTCCAGATCGCGGTGGGTGGCGGCAATGACTCGAACATCAGCCTCCAAACTGCGATCACTGCCAACGCGCTCAAAGCAGCGCTCCTGCAAAACCCGTAATAGCTTGACCTGCATGTTCAGGGGCATGTCGCCGATTTCGTCCAGGAACAGAGTGCCGCCCCGCGCCAGTTCGAAACGGCCGCGCCGGGTGGAAATAGCGCCGGTAAATGCGCCCTTTTCATGGCCGAACAGTTCACTCTCCAGCAAGTTATCGGGAATAGCCCCGCAGTTGACCGGCACGAACGGTCCCTGGCTGCGATTGGAATAGTAATGGATATTGCGTGCGATCACTTCCTTGCCCGTGCCGGATTCGCCGAGGATCATCACGGTGGATTCCGAAGGAGCGACCCGCTGAATCAATTCGCGCACCCGAGCGATAATTGGGCTGTTGCCAATCAGGCTGCGGAAGAGTTCAGCGTTGCGCCGAGACTGGGTGTTTCGACTGTCGCGATTGGGGTTTTGTTGTAACTTGACGAGAATTTGGCTCAGTTGCGAATAATGGAATGGGCGTGACAGGCGAATGATGTGACCGATTTCAAGGGCAGTCGGTAAATGAGGGGGTTGATCAGCGTCCTCGATTAAAACCACGACCGCGCGGGGAGCAACAGCATGAATTGCATGCACGGCTTCGGCCGGCGTTTCATGAGTTCCATATCGGCCGAGGAATACACAACGCAGATCAAGACTCTGCTCTGCGTAGGTCCGCCAATGCGCCGAGTCGGTTTGAGCCACCTGGGCTTCCTCCAGGAAGCGCAGCAGCAAACCCAACTCATTCGCTCGTGCAGAATCGTCGTCGATAATGAGCAATGTGGTTTTCATCAGTAGGGCAAGTCCTCAGGAGGAGATGAAACCCGCGTGCCCATGAGGCGCTCAACTTCCCTTCTGATTGCCCGACAGTAAGCCGAATGATTCATGGCTTCAAAGTTCCTACTGCTGGAGAAGGGACAGAGCCGCTCAATCGACCTCACTAACCCTTCGGAATCGATCCATGAATTCAATTTCGGAAGATACGCGAGAACATCTCACTATATAATGTGAGGCATTTTAGTCATAAAGATGGGAGCGTCAAATTTTTAACGCTGGCTGTTGCCTCGTTGATTGGCGATTGCCCGACGATGCTGGAGAAAAATATAACGTTCCAGCGCTTCCTGCAACGGTTCGCCGGGTTGCTGGAGGATGGCTCTGATTTGATAAGCGTGCTCGATTGCGTGGATCTCGCTGGCGTGCGCGTACAAAACGAGAGGTCGTGGATAGCTAAGGTTACAATAGAGCTCCAGCCGAAGCGGGACATGCGCAGAGAGAGCGGCATCAGCGCGCCAATGGAGTTCGCTGGCGGTCAGGGTTAGCAGGCGTTCCGGGGGAATGGCCTGCTGGGCTGCGAACAAATGACCAATCATTTCCAGCAACAGGCTAACCTTAAAATCGAGGCGCTTGAGCTCGGAGGCGCTAGAGGCGTTGGAGGGATCTTCGCCATAATCGCCGGCGTGGATCTCCAGCGCGAACAGGATGTGCAGGATGTGTAGGTTGGTTTTTTCCTGATGTTCAAGTTCGTCGGGTTTGGGCAATGCCGACAGCTCCCGCCAAGCCAGCGGTAGGCAACCGGTGAACGCCAGATTGGAGTGGGTGGATTCGCGGATAGTGGGCATGGCGGGACAAGCCTCGGGCATTTAGAGATCTTTCATGTTTTGGATTATCCTTCATCATACAGGGAAATTGTATCTGTCAAGCCAGTTGGGAAAGTTGGCTTGACAGTTTGATGATAGATCAATCAATCTCTTATTGCTGCAACAACTGCATGACCACTTGTTGCGACTGGTTGGCTTGGGCCAGCATCGCGGTACCCGCCTGTTGTAAAATCTGGGCGCGGCTGAGGTCAGCCGTTTCCTTGGCGAAATCGGCATCCTGAATGCGCGACCGGGCATCGCTGACGTTCTCGGCGGTAGTCTGCAAGTTATTGATTGTCGAACTCAGGCGATTCTGGATTGCGCCAAATTCCGCCCGCAGATCGTTGATGAAAGCCAGCGCATTGTCAACGACGCTAATGGCGTCATTAGCGCCGATCTGGCTGGAAATGCTAATATCAGCGACCGTATTCAGTTGGGATACTCCAATTCCGCTGGTAGTAGCCGCTGCTCCGGTCGCTGATCCCAGTACATTGGCGCCTGAAGCCGAGACGCTGAAGCTCCTGCCGGATTCAAATTTTACCTCTCCTCCTACTGTAACAGTGCTTGAAGCCGCCGCTGCAACACCTGCGGTCGCTCCCGCCAACAGGTAGCCGCCGCTGTTGGTGACCGCGCTTTGATTCGTTGCATCATAAGTGAGTCCTTGCGTCACAAACCCTAAGGTCGAGTCGGTATTACCCGTCA
>JAGRHM010000271.1 GCA_020445005.1 Candidatus Competibacteraceae bacterium
ATGGCGGCGTCCGGTTCGCCGTCCTTGTACTGGCAGTAGATGGTGTCGAGCTGCGCTTGTTGCGCATAGCGGCCGAACGGGTAGCGCGCCTGAATCTTGTCCAGGTAACCGATCGCGGTCTGATAGTTGCCCTCGTTCATGGCCTCCCTAGCCTCGCTGTACAAGCGCTGGACCGACCAGCCTTTGGTTTCGTCGATTTGATCCGGGAGCAGGGAGCAACCGGCTAGGAGCATCACAGCCAGTGGCAAAGTGATCAATAATTTGGATAGATAGCGCATGGGAAATAACATGGAATGGCGAAGGTCGGAAAGTAACAGGGATTACCAAACTCAGTATAACGCCCACAACGCTAAAAACCATCATGCCTTTGACCGAACGGATTGATTGTCAAATCCCGGATGCCTGCGCCGGGATGCGGCTGGATCAGGCGCTGGCCGGGTTACTCCCGGCTTATTCACGCAGCCGTTTGCAACAATGGCTTAAGACTGGTCAGTTACGGATTAATGGGGCGATTCGTCGCCCGCGTGATGCCGTGGCAGGTGGCGAGAGGGTTAGCGGTGACCTGGTATTAGAAATTGAAACCGCCGCCGTGGCCCAAGCTATTCCGCTGACGATCGTTTATGAGGACGCCGATCTGCTGGTGATCAACAAGCCGGCCGGATTGGTCGCCCATCCGGCGGCGGGTAATCGCGACGGCACCCTGGTGAACGCCTTGTTGCATCATGCTCCGGAGTTGGCGACGTTGCCGCGCGCTGGGTTGGTGCATCGGCTGGATAAGGACACCACCGGTTTATTGGTGGTCGCGCGGCGATTGCCGACCTACACCCACCTAGTGGAGCAGTTGCAGGCGCGGGCGATTGAGCGGGAGTATCTGGCGGTCGCTAATGGCGTACCGGTTGCTGGCGGGTCGGTGGACGCGCCGATTGGGCGGCATCCGGTGGATCGGCAACGGATGGCGGTCACGCCGGGCGGCAAACCGGCGGTGACGCATTACCGGGTGCTGCGCCGGTTCCGCGCCCATACGCTCTTGCGCGTGAAGCTGGAAACCGGTCGCACTCATCAAATCCGGGTTCACTTGGCGCATATCCGTTTGCCGCTGGTGGGCGATCCGGTGTACGGCGGTCGTCCGCGCTTGCCGCCAGGGGCAGCGCCAGACTGCATTGCTGTAGTTCAAGGCTTTCGCCGTCAAGCTTTGCACGCCGAACGACTAACCTTGGCGCACCCGGTGACCGGCGACTGGCTGCAATGGCGGGCGGAGACGCCGGCGGATTTGGCCGAGTTAATCGCAACACTGGGGGAGGATGCCGATGATGGAACTGCCTGAACGCTTGTGCGAATCGCTCATCATTCCCGACTGGCCGGCGCTGGCTCAAGTGCGGGCGGCAAGTACAACCCGTTGGGGTGGGGTGAGCCAACCACCCTGTGATTCGTTGAATCTGGCCGGGCATGTGGGGGACGATCCACTGGATATCGCCGAAAATCGGCGACGGTTAGCAGGGGCGCTAAACCTGGTGCATGAACCCGCTTGGCTGGAGCAGGTGCATGGAACCATAGTGGTTGAAGCCGAAACGGTATCTGCGCCGGTTATTGCTGACGCCGCCTGTACCCGGGTGCCGGGCCGACCTTGCGTGGTAATGACCGCGGATTGTCTGCCAGTGTTGTTGTGCGACCGAGCCGGGACCGTGGTTGCTGCCGCTCACGCCGGTTGGCGGGGATTGGCGGCGGGTATGATTGGCGCGACGGTAGCGCGCATGAAGAGACCGTCGATCGAACTGCTGGCCTGGCTGGGACCGGCGATTGGCCCGGACGCTTTTGAGGTCGGGGAAGAAGTGCGCGCCGCGTTCCTGCGGCTGGACGCGGGGAATGCGCTTTGTTTTCGACCCTCGCCAGCAGGGCGCTGGCTGGCGGATCTGTATGAACTGGCGCGACGGCAGTTGCGCGGTTTAGGGATTTCAGCGATTTATGGCGGCGAATTTTGCACCTTCAGCGAACCGGAGCGGTTCTTTTCCTACCGCCGCGAACCGCGCACCGGGCGAATGGCGAGTTTGATTTGGCTGGAATAAACCCTGTCTTCAACCGGACGATTGCTCCGCATCTGCCTGACGATCAGCGAACCGGGCGGCGATCGCTTTAAATTCATCGGCGATCTCCAGAAAAGCCTCCACCATGTCCGGATCAAAATGTTGGCCCTTACCTGCGCGGATAAGGTTCACCGCCTGCTCATGCGGCATCCCTTTCTTGTAAACCCGCTGGCTGATCAAGGCGTCGTACACGTCAGCAAGCGCCATGAGCCGGGCTGAAACAGGGATGGCTTCGCCCGCCAGTCCCTGCGGGTAACCACTACCGTCCCACTTTTCCTGATGGCCATAGGCGATTTCCCGGGCGAATTGCAGAAAGGATTTAGGGGTATTCAGATGTTCCTCAGCCGCCACAATCGCATCTCGACCCAGAATGGCGTGGGTCTTCATGATCTCGAATTCTTCCGGCGTAAAACGTCCCGGCTTTAGCAAAATCCGGTCGGGAATCCCCACCTTGCCGATGTCGTGCAGCGGCGCTGATTTAAACAGTAACTCAACGGTCTCGTCGCTCAGGAATGACGCGAAATGTGGATAGGTTTGCAGTTTTTTGGCCAGCGCCCGGACATAGTGCTGGGTACGGCGAATATGCCCGCCGGTGTCATTATCACGGGTTTCCGCCAGTGACGCCATCGCGACGATCGTTACGTCCTGAATAGCGACAACCTCCCGGGTGCGGCGCTGCACTTCTTCCTCAAGATAGGCATTGCGATCCTGCAGAAACTGCCGGGCGTTTTTCAACGTCAGGTGCGTTTCGACACGAGCCAATACGATCGGCGGACTGATCGGTTTGGTGATGTAATCCACCGCGCCCAGCTTTAAACCCTTCTCCTCATCTTCCACCTGCACCTTGGCAGTCAGGAAAATCACTGGAATGCCAGTCGTATGAGGATTCGCCTTGAGTCGCTGGCAAACTTCGTAGCCGTCCATGCCCGGCATCATGATATCGAGCAGGATCAAATCCGGCGGCGGGTCTAGTGCGGCGATCCTGAGGGCGCGTTCGCCCTCGGTGGCGACCTTGATTCGGTAGCGATTCTTAAGCAAGCCACTAAGCAGCGCAATGTTGTCCGGCGTGTCATCCACGATCAGGAGGGTTTGCCGTTCGGTGAAATCAGCGGCGCTGTTCATAATGGACTAACCTCCATGATTGCAATGAGAGAGGTATGTCAGATTATCCGCCGCCTTGCGTGCGCAGGGTCAGCACCACCAGCAACGCCAGGCAACCGAACGTCATCGCCGCAACGCCAGCCAGAAACAGGGTTCCAGCTTGGAATCCTCCAACCCAGAAAGCACCGGTCATCCGCGTGCCGGCGGCGATCAGGCATATTACGACGCCTACTGCACCAGCTAGACGGCCGATCCATAACAGTGCGGTTTCCATAGCTTAACTCCTCATCTACTCATTCTCAGTAGAACAGTAGGTCGGGCAAAAGCGGTGCGTTGCCCGACGGTGTGCTTTAGGTAGACATTTACTCCCTACTCCCGCCCGTGAGAGCGGGGCTAGAGCGTTCAGGGCCTCTCAACCGCCCTCGGTTCATCCAGTCCTCGTTCCGCCAAAGCGGCCGCGCGGAACAGGGCGCGCCCCTTGTTCATGGTTTCCTGCCATTCGCTTTCCGGCACGGAATCCGCGACAATGCCGGCTCCGGCTTGAACATGTAGCACACCATCCTTGATGACCGCGGTGCGAATGGCGATGGCGGTAT
>JAGRHM010000272.1 GCA_020445005.1 Candidatus Competibacteraceae bacterium
GGAACGGCAAAATCGCCTACAACATGAAGCAACGCTGATGCGTCAACTGGAAAGCATTCAACGAGAACGTAGCGAACTACAGCACCATTTAACCAACGCCCAGGAACGGCTGGAGCAATCCACCGCTGCCTTAGAGACGCTTAACGTGACGCTTGGACAGTGCGAGGAACAGGTTCAGGAAACCGGACATGCTCTGGAAATTATGCGGGTTCGCCTGGAAACCGAAGTCGATCTGCGGCAGCGCCTGGAGCAGGAAGCCACGGAAATGCGCAAACTGCTTAAGGAAATCATGACCCGGCTTGACAATAAACCTTAAAATATATCATCAATTAGGGGAGGCTCTTCGGTTTTGAGGACATGATAAAATTTTCTGAAACCACCATGAAGTTCGTTCACGTCAACGGCATCCATCTCGAGTATATCCGCCTGCCCTCGGCTCACCCGCGCGAAGGAGCACCGGCCATCATTTTTTTGCATGAAGGACTCGGTTCAGTTTCTCTCTGGCGCAGTTTCCCGCAGCAGGTCGCCGATACCTGCGGTTGCGAAGCCGTCATCTATTCGCGTGAGGGCTATGGCCACTCCGACCCGGCTCCCGCGCCGCGCACCCCGCGTTACCTGCACCGTCAGGGTGTCGCGGTGCTGCCGGCGCTGATTGATGCCCTGGAACTGGATCGGCCATTGCTCCTGGGCCATTCCGATGGCGCTTCGATTGCCTTGCTGTGCGCCGGTGAAACCGCGACGCCTCTGTCGGGCCTAATCGTCATGGCCCCGCATGTCATGGTCGAGGAAATTACTCTTGCCGGCATTCGCCAAGCCGCCCAGGGTTCTCGCGCTACCGATCTGCAACAGCGCCTGAGCCGCTATCATTCCGCGACGAATGCAGCGACCGTCGTGACCGCTTGGCGAGATATCTGGCTCGATCCCGCCTTTCGCGACTGGAATATCGAGTCCTGCCTGCCCATGATCCGTTGTCCAATTCTCGCGATCCAGGGTGAGGATGACGAATACGCCACCATGGAACAAATTGACCGTATTGTAGCCCAGGCCCCGGACGTCGACCTTCTCAAGCTGGCCGATTGCCGCCACGCGCCACACTGGGACCAGCCGCAAGCTGTGATCGACGCTATCGTGGCTTTCGTCGACCGGGTGGTCGAAAAGCCATTATTGTCAGATAGGAGATAAATATGACTTTTCAATGGGATGACCCCCTGCTGCTGGATTTGCAACTGACCGGGGAGGAACGCCTGATTCGCGACGCCGCGCGCGACTACTGCCAAGTCAAGCTGGCCCCGCGCATTCTGCAAGCATTCCGCAACGAGTACACTGACCCGCACATTTTCCGCGAGATGGGAGAAATCGGTCTGCTTGGCCCAACCATTCCCCTCGAATATGGCGGCGGCGGTCTTAACTATGTGAGCTATGGCCTGATCGCCCGTGAAATCGAACGTATCGACTCCGGTTACCGCTCGCTGATGAGCGTTCAGTCGTCGCTGGTTATGGGACCGATCTACGAGTTTGGAACCGAAGAACAAAAGCAAAAATATCTGCCGAAACTGGCGACCGGCGAATGGGTTGGCTGCTTTGGCCTGACCGAACCCGATCACGGTTCCGATCCAGGTTCGCTGGCGACCCGCGCCCACGCGGTTCCCGGCGGCTACCGTCTGACCGGCAGTAAAACATGGATTACCAACAGCCCGATTGCCGACATGTTCATCGTATGGGCCAAAAACGACGCGGGTAAAATTCGCGGTTATATCCTGGAAAAAGGCATGAAGGGACTCTCAATTCCGATGATCCACGGCAAGGTCGGTCTGCGGGCTTCTATCACCGGCCAAATCGTGATGGACAAGGTCTTTGTACCGGAGGAAAACGAATTCCCGGAAGTCAGCGGCTTAAAGGGACCCTTCGCTTGTCTAAATGCAGCCCGCTACGGCATCGCCTGGGGCGCGCTGGGCGCGGCCGAGGACTGTTGGCATCGTGCCCGTCAATACGTACTCGACCGTCGGCAGTTCGGTCGTCCGCTCGCTGCCAACCAATTAATTCAGAAGAAACTTGCCGATATACAAACGGAAATCGCCTTGGGTTTGCAAGCCTGTCTGCGTGTCGGGCGCATGAAAGATGAAGGCATTGCGTCCGTGGAAATGACCTCGATTATCAAGCGCAATTCCTGCGGCAAGGCGCTGGACATCGCCCGCACAGCCCGCGACATGCTCGGCGGCAACGGCA
>JAGRHM010000273.1 GCA_020445005.1 Candidatus Competibacteraceae bacterium
TCGGCGACATCAACACCAAGGTGGATCGCGCCAGCATGGCGCACTCGCTGGAGGTGCGTGAGCCGTTGATGGATCATCCGCTGGTGGAGTGGCTGGCCACCCTGCCCTCTGCGCTGAAAATGGGTCAGGGGGAAAGCAAGTATCTGCTGAAGAAAGCGATGGAGCCGCATTTGCCGCACGAAATCATGTATCGCCCGAAGATGGGGTTTGCGGTGCCTTTGATCCGTTGGTTCCGGGGACCGTTGAAGCAGCGGGTGCGCGATGCATTGACCGGCGAACGGTTGTTGAGCACGGGGTTGTTCAATGCGGATTATCTGCGCCATCTGGTTGAGGCGCATGAGTCCGGTCGGCGGGATTACAGCGCGCCGATTTGGACAGTGCTGATGTTCGAGGCTTTCTTGCGGCAGGTGGATCGGGGCACAAGTGGGGCTGTATCTGAGTAAATAGCGCTGAGCCGTTGTTTAGCGAAGAATATTGATTTGAATAGCAGAGTCTTTTGATGCGCATCCTTCACATTCTTGATCATTCCCTGCCCCTGCACAGCGGCTACACTTTTCGTACTGCCGCCATCCTGCGCGAGCAGCGGCGTCTGGGCTGGGAAACCTTCCACATTACCGGCGCTAAGCAGGGCGCTATTTCGGCGCTGGAAGAAAACGCGGATGATCTGCATTTTTTCCGCACTCCCGTAGCGACAGCTGCCTGGGCGCAGTGGCCGGTCTTGAATCAGACCGCGATTATCTGGAGTTTGCGGCAGCGCTTGACCGAGGTGATCGAGCAGGTGCAGCCCGATATCTTGCATGCACATTCGCCGGCGTTAAATGGGGTGGCGGCCCTGCCCGTCGCCGGGCGCTTGGGGTTGCCCCTGGTCTATGAAGTGCGCGCGTTTTGGGAAGACGCGGCAGTGGATCACGGTACGACCCGCGAGGGCAGCTTCCGCTACCGGTTGACCAGGGCGCTGGAAACCCATGTGCTTAAACGCGCTAATGCGGTGACCTGCATCTGCCAAGGTTTGCGCACTGACATCATCGGGCGTGGCATTCCCGCGGAGAAAGTGACGGTCATTCCCAACGCGGTCAACATCGATCAATTTAGCCTGGGCGGTGAGCCGGATGTGGTGCTGAAAGACCGTTTGGGGCTCAACGATGTGCAGGTATTAGGATTCATCGGCTCATTTTACGCCTACGAAGGGCTGGCGCTGCTGCTGGAGGCGTTGCCGGGGTTGTTGAAGCAAGCGCCGAATGTCCGGGTCTTACTGGTCGGCGGCGGACCCCAGGACCAGGCGCTCAAATCTCAGGCGCGGACGCTGGGAATTGCCGATAAGGTCATCTTCACCGGGCGGGCGCCTCATGCCGAGGTGAACCGCTATTACGATCTGATCGATATACTGGTCTATCCGCGCCTGTCGATGCGCCTGACGGAACTGGTGACGCCGCTGAAGCCGTTAGAAGCGATGGCCCAAGGGCAGTTATTCGTTGCCTCCGACGTCGGTGGTCATCACGAGTTGATCCGCGATGGCGAAACCGGGGTGCTATTCCGGGCTGGCGACGCTGCCGATCTAACCGCCAAGACCCTGCAGCTGCTAGCCCATCCGGAACGCTGGCCGGCGCTTAAGGCGAATGGCCGGCGCTTTGTGGAAGAGGAACGCACCTGGCGCAACAGCGTAGGGCGGTACCAGGCGATTTATGAAGGGCTGGTTAAAACCGCTTGATCACTCCCCCGTAGCCATAGCTCCAGCATTGTCAGAATCCACACTAACTCTCCGTAATAGGCGGCATGGCCTTCACGATGCAGCCGCCGCGCCTGGTCGAGAAATGCGGGTTGAAACCAGTCACGCTGCTTCAACGATTCCAGGGCATCGTCAGTGATTGCCAACAGACGTGGATCAGAGCGGGTCCACACGCCAAACGGCAAACCGAAGCCGTGCTTTTTCTTATTAATGATCGCTTCGGGCAGAAAGCCGTGCACCGCTTCCTTGTAGAACCAGCGCAGGGTTGTTCCGTGCAGCTTGTCGGCGGAAGGAATCCGGCACGAGAGCGCCACGACTTCGTCATCTAGCAAGGGATAGGCAATCTCGACCCCCGCCAGTCGGCAAGCGGTGTTGATCTTGACCA
>JAGRHM010000274.1 GCA_020445005.1 Candidatus Competibacteraceae bacterium
CCCAGGCTTTCATCGAAATCCAGGGCACTGCCGAGGGTCACGCCTTCCGCATGGAGGAGTTGCAGGCCATGCTGGAACTGGCGCGGGGCGGCATCGCGCAATTGCTGGTTAAGCAGCGGCAAGCCCTGGGATTGCCAGGTTAACGGATAGCGAAGGGAGAGGCTGATGCGCAATGTGGTCCTGGCGACCGGTAATGCCGGCAAGCTCCGCGAATTTCGCGCCGCTCTGGCGGAGACAGAGCTGGAGATCAAGCCGCAATCGGCGTGGAATGTCCCGGAAGCTGAGGAAACCGGCCTGACCTTTGTCGAGAATGCGCTGATCAAAGCCCGTAATGCGGCTGAATATACAGGACTGCCGGCGTTGGCCGACGATTCCGGACTGGTGGTGGACGCGCTGGGCGGCGCACCTGGAGTGTATTCGGCGCGCTATGCTGGTCCGGGCGTCAGCGACCGCGCGAATGTTGAGAAGTTACTGACTGAACTTGGGGATACGCCCGCTGAACAACGCGGCGCACATTTTCAATGCGTCCTGGTGCTGCTGCGTCACCCCGCCGATCCAACGCCGCTGATTTGCCAGGCGCGCTGGGAGGGTCTGATCACCTTCGAGCCCTATGGCGCTGGCGGTTTCGGCTATGATCCGGTCTTCCTGGTTCCCAGTGAAGGGCAAACCGCTGCTGAACTTGATCTTGCGGTCAAAAACCGGCTGAGTCATCGCGGCCAGGCGCTGGCGCAACTGGTTGAAATGCTCAAGCGCCACCCTGAATTTTGGAGGCTGACTACATCGGCGCCGACACAATTGAAAGCATGATCGGCTCCAACTGTTTCCATGCTTGCTCGGCCTGGCGTTTGGACAGGACTTTAGGCAGCATTTCATGAATGGCGTCCAATTCAAGCCGTAATTCCTCAACAGTGGTAGCCGCTTCGATCCGCTCGATCCGCCGCCCAGCGCTGGGGCCCATCGCGCTCAGCAGGATGGAGCGCGCGAAACTTTTGGCTTTATCCAGATTAAACTGAGGTTCCGCCGCCTGTTCCGCCAATGACGTAACCGGTAATGCGCCGCCTGCAGTGTTGGAAGCCGGGATGGTCTGAGATGTTGGAGAAGTGCGGAAAGCGATGAACCCTCCCGCTTCCAGTTCAGCGAGCGCCAGGGTCATGTCGCCCAGCGATGTGAGTCGTTCAATCATCTCGCCCGCCGTGGAGCAACCGTCGACCATGATTAACAGCTTGCGCAGGTTAGCGGGTAATTTGTAAGTCCGACTCTGAATTTCTTCTTGTCCCTTAGCGGTTTTGACATACACCTGATTAAGTTCCATAGCGCGCCTAAAGTATTAATGCGATAGATAATGGACCGCTGCAGTCAGGTGATGACGCTCGTGGATACGAAGTCATTTTGACGGGCATCGTAACAATTTTAGAAGGGTCATGGAAAAATCAATGCTGACTTTTCATTCAACCCCGCCATTAGCGCTCTACATCCATATTCCTTGGTGCGCGCGCAAATGCCCATACTGCGATTTCAATTCCCATGAAGCGCGTGGACCGCTGCCCGAACCAGCCTATGTCGATGCATTGCTCGCCGATGTGGAGCAGGACTTGCCCCGCACCGGGGGACGGTGCATTGACAGCGTGTTTATCGGTGGCGGCACGCCCAGTTTATTTTCCGCCGAATCCCTGGAGCGGTTGCTGTCAGGTCTGCGCACCCGGTTGTCGTTGCGCCCGGACTTGGAAATCACCCTGGAAGCGAATCCGGGCGCGGTCGAGCACGGCCGCTTTGCTGAATTTCGCGAAATTGGGGTTAATCGGCTTTCCATCGGCGTACAAAGCTTTAATAACGCTCATTTGCAAGCCCTGGGCCGCATCCACGATCGCCGCGCCACCTTTACCGCCGCCGAAGCCGCTCACGCCGCCGGGCTGGACAACTTTAATCTGGATCTAATGTTCGGCCTGCCGGGGCAAACAGTCGAACAAGCGCAAGCTGACATTGCTAACGCTATCGCCCTGCAGCCTGCCCATCTCTCGTACTATCAACTGACCATTGAGCCAAACACCCGCTTTCACTATGCGCCGCCCACCTTGCCGGATGATGAAACCATCGATGCGATTCAGGAACGGGCATGGGTCGAACTGGAGCATCGCGGTTATCAACGCTATGAGGTTTCCGCTTATGCCCATGAAGGCCGATGCTGTCGACACAACCTTAATTACTGGGAGTTTGCCGACTATCTGGGCATCGGCGCTGGCGCGCATGGTAAATTGACCGATCCCGTTGCTGGGCGAATTCAGCGGTTATGGAAACGCAAGCATCCCCGGGATTACCTGGCTTCCGCCGGACTGGCGACAAGCATCGGCGGTGATGAGCCGGTCCAAGAAACCGATTTGCCCGTGGAGTTTCTGATGAACGCGCTGCGCCTGGTGGAAGGCGTCCCCGTCACGCTATTCACTGAACGGACCGGTCTACCATTGAGCACATTGGAACCTGTATGGAGCCAAGCCTGCACCGAAGGGTTGATGGAGGCCGATCCCGGCCGGTTGCAACCGACCAAGTTGGGGTTGCGATTTCTGAATGATCTGCTGCAAAAATTCATGCCCAGGTAACAGGTCAAATTTTAGGGACTCATTTTACGCAACCTACCTTGTTACTTAGCCATTCACCATCTACAGTTTGAAAAGCATCGCTTCCCGTAGGGCGATGTAAAACCGAAAATTCAGAGCGATAATGCACAAAGGAGGTTGATTGATGAACAAGAAACTACTGATGGGCGTAGCCGCATTCTGTGCGATGGGCTTGTCCGCCGGCGCCTGGGCGTCTGATTTCGGCACGGCTGAAGAAGCCAAGGCCATGTTGGAAAAGGCCGTTGCTGCGGTGCAAGCCGATCAGGCCAAAGCCCTGGAGATGTTCACGAAGGGCGAAGGTGGATTCAAGGAGAAGGATTTATACGTTTTTTGCGGCGGTCCCGATGGTAATTTCACTGCTCACCCGAAACTGGTGGGGAAGAGCTTGAAAGATCTGAAGGATAAGGCGGGCAAGGCGCTCGGCGAGGAAATGTACAAGGATGCGCATGAAGGCGGGATGACCGAAGTGGCTTACATGTGGCCGCGTCCGGGCGAAGAAAAACCTTCCGAGAAAGTAGCGTATGTTGAAAAAGTAGGCGATCAAATCTGCGCCGTGGGTTATTACAAGCCCTAAGGTCGCATTCAACGATTGTTAATGAT
>JAGRHM010000275.1 GCA_020445005.1 Candidatus Competibacteraceae bacterium
CCCTGTGGAAACCAAAATGAGAAGGAGGGCCCATGGCCTACCAGCATATTCGCATTCCTGCAAACGGTGAAAAAATCACGGTCAAGGATGGCAAGTTGCACGTTCCCGATCAACCCGTTGTCGGTTATGTCGAGGGTGACGGCATTGGTCCGGATATTACCCGCGCCTCGTTGCGCGTCTGGGATGCGGCGGTCGAGGAAGCCTATGGCGGAGAGCGCAAGATCCACTGGTGCGAAATCTTCTTAGGCGAAAAAGCTGCGGAACTGTATGATGGCAACTACTTTCCCGAGGAAACCCTGGAGGCCATCAAGGAACTGGTGGTCGCCATCAAAGGTCCCCTGACCACCCCGGTCGGCGGCGGCTTTCGCTCGCTGAACGTGGCGCTGCGCCAAGACCTGGACCTGTACGCCTGCGTTCGCCCTGTCCGCTATTATCCCGGCGTTCCCTCGCCAATGCGCTATCCCGAGAAGGTGGACGTCATTATCTTCCGTGAGAACACCGAAGACGTCTACGCCGGCATCGAATATAAATCCGGCTCGCCGGAAAACACCAAGCTGGCCAAGTTCCTACGCGACGAATTAGGCGCGGAGTTCTTCGACGAAGCCGGTATCGGCGTCAAGCCCATTTCGCCGTTCGCCTCCAAGCGACTGGTGCGCAAAGCCATCCAATACGCCATCGAACATGGGCGTGATAGCGTGACCCTGGTGCATAAGGGCAATATCATGAAGTTTACGGAAGGCGCCTTCCGTAACTGGGGCTACGAACTGGCGCGCGACGAGTTCCCGGATCAGACCATCACCGAGAATGAATTGTACAGCGTCTATGGCGGCAAACAACCGCCGGGCAAGGTGGTGATCAAGGACCGCATCGCCGACATTATCTTCCAGCTCTTGCAGTTGCGTCCGGAAGAATTCTCCGTGCTGGCCACCATGAACCTGAATGGCGACTATCTGTCCGATGCGGTCGCGGCGGAAGTGGGCGGCATCGGCATCGCCCCAGGCGCCAACATGGCGGATCATGTCGCCGTGTTCGAAGCAACTCACGGCACTGCGCCCAAGTACGCCAATCTGGACAAGGTCAATCCCGGCTCGCTGATGCTGTCCGGGGTGATGATGTTGCAATACATGGGCTGGAAAGAAGCCGCTGACCTGATCGAAATTGCGCTCACCCAGGTCATTGCCGACAAGACTGTAACCTACGACTTTGCCCGGCAAATGGACGGGGCCACTGAAGTACCCACCAGCAAGTTTGGTGACCTGATCATCGCCAAGATGAAGGCGCACGGCGCCGCGTTGCGCGCTGAAGCTGAACGGCGCCGGCAGGCGCTTGAAGCCGAACGGCGCGTTCTGGAAGCGCAGCGCGTGGCCGATCCGCTGCAGGCCATGCTGGCTTCCGGACGCATGCCCACTACCGTAGGCGGCATCATGTCGCCGGTGGTCACCGTCAAGAATGATGATATGGTCAACGTCGCCATGCACGTTATGATCGAAAAGGGCGTGAATGCGGTGATGGTCGAACCCGACGCCAGCGGTCACTGGGGCATCATGACCGACCGCGATGTGCTGAAAAAGATCATCAGCGTCAATCGCTCGCCGGCGCGGGTGCCCGTCGGAGAAATCGCGACCCGGCCACTAATCACGGTCAAACGCGAAATGTCGCTGGCCGAAGCTTCACAGCGCATGGCCGAAGCGAATGTCCGCCGCGTGGTGGTCGAAATGAACGGTAACCCGGTCGGCATGGTCACCGATAACGATCTGTTCCGCGCTGTGGAAGTGTTCGGTTGGGGCGAAGTCTGATTCCGAGCGGCTGAACCCAATGCCGAAAGCAGCAGGGTGCGCATTGCGCACCCTGCGCCTATCGTTGCTTTCGGTCGTGTTGCAGATCATATCTAATTGTGGTCTTTTTAATTTACAACTCCCCTTGCGGGTCATGCTGAGATGATCGTCCGTCAACGGATTTTCACAATTAATTTCGGCGGGCTTTTCCACAGCATCTAAAATTTAAAAGTAACTTGCGCTAATCTCACGACAGAGCTGGGTGAAACATGGGGCAACAGTCTGAGCGATCCCGCTGCTATGGATGAAATCATTGTAGAATTTTTGACGGAAAGCCTGGAAGGCTTGGATCAGCTTGATAACAAGTTTGTCATGCTTGAGCAGAACCCCGACGACCGGGACACGCTCGCTAGCATCTTCCGAACGGTTCACACGATTAAAGGAACCTGTGGTTTCCTGGGCTTCAGCCATCTCGAAAAGCTAGCCCACGCCGGGGAAAACCTCCTGTCGTTGTTGCGCGATGGCAAGCTGAACTTTACCCAGGAGATCGCCAGCGCGTTGTTGACCATGCTGGACGCCGTGCGCACCATGCTGGGCGAAATTGAACGCACTGAATCGGATGGCGAGGAAGGTTACGCCAACCTGATTGAAACTCTGAATCGCCTTAAGGAGGGCGGTTCCGCAACACCCCCGTCCCAGCCTAAACCTGCCCCGCCCTCATCGCCTCCCCCTGCGCCAGAACCGGTGAATGTTCCACCGGTGGTTAATGAATCTTCTGCCGCTGAAAATGCTGGCACCAGTGACGTCGGCAGTGAACTCTTACCCCCCGGCGCGGTTTTTTTGCTGGAACCGGTCCCGGTTCCAGAGACCAAACCGTCCGACTCTCCATCGACCCAGCAACCGGAGCCCACTGCAGCGCCGCAAACTCCTGCGGAACCCGACGCCAAGCCCGCTGCGCAACCGACAACCCCGCCGCTGGAGCGCACTGCGCTGGCCCCGGCTCCGGAACGCGCTTCCCCGGTTCCCGTGCCAGCCAGCGGTGGACCGAGTATCGCCGAAAGCTCGATCCGCGTGGACGTGCCCCTGCTGGACAAACTGATGAACCTGGTCGGCGAACTGGTGTTGGCGCGCAATCAGATTGTTGAGTACACCCTGCTCCAAGAAAACCCGCAGCTCATGGCGGCTTCGCAACGCCTGAATCTGATCACCAGCGAGCTGCAGGAAGGCATCATGCGCACCCGGATGCAGCCGATCAGCAACATTTGGGCGAAATTTCCCCGCATCGTGCGCGATCTATCCATGAGCTGCGGTAAACAGATGCGGGTTGAGATGGAAGGTAAGGAGACCGAACTGGACAAAAGCCTGATCGAAGCCATGAAGGATCCGTTGACCCACCTGATCCGCAATGCGGTCGACCACGGCATCGAGTTGCCGGCGGTGCGACAAGCCTCGGGCAAACCCCCGGAAGGCTGCCTGTTGCTGCGCGCCTATCATGAAGGCGGTCAGGTGCATATTGAAATCGCTGACAATGGTGCCGGCATCAACCCGATCAAATTGCGCAACAAGGCTCTGGAAAAAGGACTGATCACTTTGGAGCGCGCCGACGCCATGAGCGATCAGGATCTGCGACGGCTGATTTTCCTGGCGGGTTTCTCTACCGCCGAAAAAATCACCAATATCTCCGGGCGCGGCGTGGGCATGGATGTCGTTAAAACCAACATCGAAAAAATCGGCGGCTTGATCGACCTGGAAAGCGAACTGGGTCAGGGCACCACATTCAAGATTCGCATTCCTCTGACGCTGGCCATCGTCCCCGCTCTGATCGTTACCAGTGGCAAAGAGCGCTTCGCCATTCCACAAGTCAATTTGCTGGAATTGATTCGCGTCACCGAGGAACAACGCGACGCCGCCATTGAATACGTTCACAGTAATCCGGTCTATCGACTGCGCGGCAAACTGCTGCCCATCGTTTATCTGAATCACGAACTGGGTTTAACCGCTACTGCGAAAGTTTTGAATATCGTGGTGCTGCAAGCTGGCCAGCACCAGCTCGGGCTGGTGGTGGATCAGATCAACGATACGCAGGAAATCGTCGTTAAGCCCCTCGACAAGGTGCTTCAGGATATTCCCGTTTTCGCCGGCGCCACCATCATGGGCG
>JAGRHM010000276.1 GCA_020445005.1 Candidatus Competibacteraceae bacterium
GTTTAAAGGGGATGGCGGCTTATGCCAGTCACGCACGACGGCTCGGCAAGACTGACCCAACGGTGAGCGCGTTCATCGAAGAGGCGCTCTTTTCGACGATGACCAACGTTAACTTCGACCTCGACAGTCTCTTGGAAATCGCGTTGGAGGTGGGCCGCTGCAATCTCCGTGTCATGGAATTGTTGGATGCGGGGCACATCGAGCAGTTCGGCCCACCAGAACCCGTCACGGTACGTTGTGGAACCCAAGCGGGACCGGGCATCTTAGTGACGGGTCACGACCTGGTTGATCTTCAGACCCTGCTGGATTATGTCGCAGGCACCGATGTGAAAATCTATACGCATGGGGAAATGTTGCCTGCGCACATGTATCCCCAGCTCCGTCATCACCCGAATCTCGCGGGGCACTATGGTGGCGCATGGCAACAGCAGAAGACGGAGTTTCCGAATTTTTCCGGCCCCGTCATGGCGACCACTAACTGTATCCTGATTCCTCAAGCGGAATATGTTGACCGGGTCTTTACAACCCGCTTCACGGCGGTACCGGGGGGTACTCGGCTGCGGGACAATGATTTTACCCCCGTGGTGAACAAAGCTCGGCAGTGTCCGCCGCTGAGCGAGTCCGTGCAGGGCAGTCTGACCACTGGCTTTCATCGCACCGTGCTGCTAGAAGCAGCCACAACTTTGGTACAAGCAGTCAAGGCGGGCCAAATCAGTCGATTCTTTGTCATTGGCGGCTGTGATGGCGCAGAACCCGGCCGTAATTATTTCTCGGACTATGCCGCAGCGACTCCGGCCGATTCCTTTATCTTAACTCTCGGATGTGGCAAATACCGCATTAATCAGCAGGACTATGGTGATCATCTCGGGTTTCCACGTTTATTGGACATGGGGCAATGCAATGACGCCTATGGCGCGGTTCAGGTCGCGCTGGCCTTGGCCCAGGCTTTCGATTGCAGCGTCAATGACCTACCGCTGACTTTGGTCATCAGTTGGTTCGAGCAAAAAGCCGTGGCTGTCTTATTGAGTTTGCTGGCATTGAATGTCCAGGGTATTACGCTTGGGCCAAAGCCCCCAGCCTTTCTGACGCCGAGAGTGTTCGCGGCGTTGCAGGATCGCTTCCAACTGAAGCTGACCGGAACCGACGCCAAGGCAGATCTGGCCGTTGCGATGGCATAACGCCGATTCGCGAGAGAGCTGGTGCTCAATCTCTCATTGAGTTAGGTAATTCTCTGGCTTTTCCGGGGGATTCTCATGGATTTGACCATTACGACGGGTCCGCGCAGAGTCCCGCGCTGCAAAACCTTTGGAAGGTTCTGTTGCGTTAGCTGAGAGGGTCCGATTTCGGTAAGCTACACGGCCCCTGTCCTGGCTTGAGAACCCGCATGATCGACTTTAGAGGCCACCGCTTTGAACGAGACCTCATCCTGACGAGTGTTCGGTGGTACCTGGCGTACCCCTTGAGCGACCGGAACTTGGAAGAAATGCTGGCGGGGCGGGGCGTCGACGTGGATCATTCCCGGGTTTACCGCTGGGTTCAGAAGTTTACCCCTCAATTGGAAGCGGCCTTCCGCAAAGACCATAAGCGGCTTGTAGGCCGCTGTTGGCGGATGGACGAGACGTACATCAAAATTAAGGACCCGTGAAAATACCGGTTCTTCGAGGGTTCTTGTGGAACCAGCCGATTCAGAGGCGGCTCGTGGCTCCAACCACTTGATCTTGCAAGAGGCAGCACCGGCTTGGCGTGCTGATCTTGGCCCAAAGGCCCATATTCCACAGAAACCCTCGAAGAACCGAGATACCTTTGCCGCGCCGTCGATCAGGAAGGATCGACCATCGACTTCCTGCTCACGACGCATCGTGATCAGAAAGCCGCGCGCCGTTTCTTCAAGAAGGCGGTGCGGCAACACGGTCTTCCGGACCCGGTCACGATCGATCAGAGCGGGGCCAACACTGCAGCGATCGAGGCCCTGAAAGAAGAAAGGGGTCACCCCATCGAGATTCGCCAAAACAAGTACTTAAACTATTGAGTGGAACAGGATCATCGCACCGTTAAACGGACCGTCCGGCCCCTGCTGGGATTTCACTCTTTTCGTTCGGCCCGGATGACCCTACAAGGTATCGAACTCCTGCATAGGATCAAGAAAGGGCAGATGATCACCGTCGATGGGTGGGATTTCTCCGCTGCCGACCAGTTCTATTCCCTCGCTGCCTCATTGCGCCTGGCGATCGCCAGTCTGCATATAGTCAAACAGTTTTTTATTAGTTAATATATAATGAAGAAGTTAGCTAAATAAGGAATACTGCGATGTCCAAGCCGTATAGTGAAGATT
>JAGRHM010000277.1 GCA_020445005.1 Candidatus Competibacteraceae bacterium
TAACCGGCGGCGCTGCACAGCAGCATCGCCGCCAGCCACCAATACAAGGTTCCGGTTCGCCACAGCCAGAGTGCGCCGAGTGGCAGCAGCGCGGCAACCGGCAGCGTCCACAGCAACAGCGCGATCAATCGTAAGCGATCCAGGCGGTTGAACGGGATCATGAATGATCTACACTGATATCAAAAAATGAGCCAAAAATTAAAGCATAGCAATATTGTAGTAAAGTTTGGCCACTGCTGCGCGCGGATAAACCAACGCGGCTGGCGGGTAGTTGACTGACTGAATTTATACCTATCAAAATCCACAGTTTCATAGATCGCAAGGTAGAAACTCATGAGTGCTGTTCGGCCCACCCACTGGTCGATGAGCCAGTTTCCAGTCATCGATAATTGTCTGCATATTGGCGGCATGCCTTTGACGCAACTAGCGGCGCGGATCGGGCAGACGCCATTCTACGCCTACGACCGCCGCCTGCTGGACGAGCGGGTCACCCTGCTCCGCAGCCGGTTGCCGTCCGCTATCGAGTTACACTACGCGGTCAAGGCGAATCCAATGCCCGCCGTGGTGCAACACCTGGCGGGCCTGGTGGATGGTCTGGATGTTGCTTCGCTGGGCGAATTATCCGTTGCGCTGGATACCGGCATGGATCCGGCCGAAATCAGTTTTGCCGGTCCCGGCAAGCGTCTGCCTGAATTGACCGCGGCCATTGCTGCAGGCATCACTATCAATCTGGAATCCGCTGGAGAACTGGAAAATGTCGCTCGTCTGGGGCATGCGTTGGGTCGACAACCCCGGGTCGCAGTGCGAGTCAATCCGGATTTCGAGCTAAAAGCCTCCGGGATGAAAATGAGCGGCGGCCCCAAGCCATTCGGGGTGGACGCCGAGCAAGTCCCGACGCTGTTGCGACGAATCGGTCAACTGGACCTGAATTTTCGCGGTTTTCACATCTTCAGCGGTTCACAGAATCTGCGCGCGGAAGCGCTGATTGACGCCCATGACCGCACGTTTGAACTGGCTCTGCGGCTGGCGGCGGATGCGCCAGCGCCGGTGCGGATGCTGAACATCGGCGGGGGGTTCGGCATCCCCTACTTTCCGGGAGATACGCCGCTGGATCTGGAGCCGGTCGCGGCTAACTTGAACCACTGGCTGCCCAAAGTCAAAGAGGAATTGCCAGAGGCCCATGTCGTACTGGAACTGGGTCGTTATCTGGTTGGCGAAGCGGGTATTTACGTCGCCGAAGTCATCGATCGCAAGGTGTCGCGCGGCCACACCTTTCTGGTAACCAATGGCGGTTTGCACCACCATCTGGCGGCGTCAGGCAACTTTGGTCAGGTTGTGCGCAAAAATTACCCGGTCGTGGTCGGTAACCGGGTGGTCGGCGATGAGCGGGAAGTCGTGTCGGTGGTAGGACCGCTGTGTACACCGCTTGATATCCTGGCCGATCGCATGGAACTGGCTAAGGCTGGAGTTGGCGATCTGATCGTGGTGTTCCAGTCGGGCGCATATGGATTGACCGCCAGCCCAGCCCGTTTCCTGAGTCATCCAGCTTGTGTAGAAGTTTTAGTGTAGTCATGGTTGAATTCGCATAATGAAACTCCAATTTACCAAGATGCAGGGGCTGGGTAACGATTTTGTAGTGATCGATGGCGTTAATCAGGCGGTAACGCTGGAATCTGCGCAAATTCGCCGTTTAGCCGACCGTCGCTTTGGCATTGGCTGCGACCAAGTGCTTCTGGTGGAAGCATCACAGCGAGCGGATGCCGATTTCCGCTACCGCATTTTCAATGCGGATGGCGGCGAAGTCGAACAATGTGGCAATGGGGCTCGCTGTTTTGCCTGCTTTGTTCACGACCAGGGACTGACTACAAAGGATGTACTTTGGGTTGAAACCCTGGCCGGTTTATTGCAATTGCATCTCTTATCGGATAACCGCGTCAGGGTGGACATGGGGCGACCGCGGCTGGAACCGGCCGATGCGCCGTTCATCGCCACCGAGCGCACTCTGCGCTACCCCATCGCCGTTGATGGCGTGGAAGTGGAGATCGGCGTGGTGTCGATGGGCAACCCTCATGCGGTTTTGATAGTCAATGATGTGGATCAAGCCCCGGTCGCAGACCTGGGACCACTGCTGGAAAAACATGGTCGCTTTCCCCAGCGCGTCAATGTGGGTTTCATGCAAGTGATTGCCCCGGACCAGATCCGCCTGCGCGTGTTCGAGCGCGGCGCTGGCGAAACCCTGGCCTGTGGCAGCGGCGCTTGCGCGGCTGTTGTAGTCGGGCGGCTATGGGGGCGGCTCTCCGCGAATGTCCGAGTGGAACTGCCGGGCGGAACATTGGAGATTCACTGGGCCGGCGAAGGCGAATCGGTGCTGATGACCGGACCGGCGGCAACTATATTTGAAGGGTGGATCGAACTGTGAGCGAGGAACAGGAAATACCGGAATCGCTGGAAATAGCGGATTCTGAGGAAGAGATGGTCGCCTGGCTGCGCGATCATCCTGAATTTTTCACTCGCCATCCCGCACTGGTCGAAAGTCTGCGGATTCCGCATCCCTGCTGGCCCGCAGTATCACTGCTGGAATACCAAAATCGCCTGCTGCGCGAACACGTTCAACGTTTGCACGATAAATTAATAGAACTGGTTAACATTGCTCGTGACAATGACCGGTTGGCGGAACGGGTGCAGCGACTGGCGCTGGGTCTGCTGGATGCGCGCGGCGGCCTGGATGAACTGTTGCACGGTATCAAAGTCATCTTACGCGATGAGTTCAAGGCCGATTGCGTCGCTCTATGTTTAGCGGTGCCACACACCGTGAATCTAAGCGCAATTGGAGAATTGCTGCGTCCGGACGTCGTGGGGCTGTTTGAAGAGGTTTTTCGGGCGGGGCGTCCTCAGTGTAGCCGGCTCAGTCTGGAACAAGCTGACGCCCTGTTTAGTGATAGCGCCTGTCATGTGGTATCAGCAGCGCTGATTCCCCTGGACAACGGGCAATGGCGCGGCCTACTGGCGGTGGGCAGCGGCGACGCCAACCGCTTTCATGACGGTGTGGGAACGCTGTTTCTGGAGCGCATCGGACAACTGGTCAGTCAGGCGCTCCAGGCGCGGTTGCTGGCGGAGGGATGGCGAGCAATGCCTGATCCGCCATCGGCCCGAGGGAGGTAGGAAAGCTTCAGACGCTGAACAAAAACTCTGTAGCCTGAATGCAGGCCGTCAGGCCAACATCCAGGGCTTTTCCGGATTCCGCTTTGCTTCATCCTGCTCCTTGATCCATCAGTCAAAACCCAAATGCTCCAAACGAATGCGCGTAACCGGAGCGCAAATAGCGTCTAGCGCCTCGATGGCGGCAATGGCTTCGTTCATCCACTTTTCCTGGATTTCATAAGTGAGCAGGATGATCGACACATCGCTGGCGCCGATCGCTGGTTCCTTTTGCACCAAGGCTTCAATACTAATATCCCGGTCGGCCAGGATACGAGTCACCTCGGCGAGCACCCCTGGCCGATCTTGCGCCTGTAAGCGCAGGTAGTACGCAGTTTCCACCTCGGTCATGGGCAATACCGGCAGATCGGACAGGGCGTCCGGCTGAAACGCCAGATGCGGCACCCGGTTGTCCGGATCGGCGGTCAGGGTGCGCACCACGTCGATAATGTCAGCCACCACGGCTGAAGCCGTCGGCTCGGCCCCCGCTCCGGCCCCGTAATACAAACTCTGTCCTAGCGCGTCGGCCTGCACCAACACCGCGTTCATCACCCCATTAACGCTGGCTAATAACTGCTCTTTCGGGATCAGAGTCGGATGAACCCGCAGTTGCGCACCGTGGTCATTGCAGCAGGCAATTCCCAGGTGCTTGATGCGATAGCCCAGTTCTTCAGCATAGGCGACATCTTCGCGGGTGATATGACTAATGCCCTCGATATAAACCCGGTCGAATTGCAAGGGAATGCCAAAGGCGATGGACGCGAGAATGGTCAGCTTATGCGCAGCGTCAATGCCTTCAATATCGAAAGTGGGATCAGCTTCGGCGTAACCCAGCGCCTGCGCCTCGGCCAGCACCTCGGGAAAATCGCGGCCCTTGTCACGCATTTCGCTCAGGATGAAATTAGCGGTGCCGTTAATGATCCCCGCAACCCACTCGATGCGATTGCCAGCCAGGCCCTCGCGGATCGCCTTGATGATCGGGATGCCGCCAGCCACCGCCGCTTCAAAACCAACCATCATGCCGGTCGCCTGAGCGGTCGCGAAAATTTCATTCCCGTGCTTGGCGATCAGCGCCTTATTAGCGGTCACTACATGTTTGCCGTTAGCCAGCGCCTGTAAAACCAGGCTGCGCGCCGGTTCGTAGCCGCCCATCAGCTCGACAATGATCGAAACTTCGGGATCATTCACCACATCTAGAGCTTCTTCAGTCAATTTCATGCCGGCGATGTTGGCGGTCGTGGTGTCGAGATTACGCGCAGCCGCATGAGTGATCACGATTTCGCGACCCGCGCGGCGGCTGATTTCCCCGGCGTTGCGGGACAGGACGCGCGTGACGCCGCCGCCGACCGTGCCCAGACCCAGCAGACCCACTTTAACGGGAGGATATGCGCTCATTAATTCAAGCCTCCACTGCTTGCGCCAAAGGGGGCGAATATTGATCCCGATTGTTCTTGCGGAACATCTCGCGGATGCCGCGCAGCGCTTGCCGGGTGCGATGCTCATTCTCGATCAGGCCGAAGCGGACGTGATCATCGCCGTACTCGCCAAAGCCAATACCTGGCGAAACCGCGACCTTGGCTTCGGCCAGCAATTTTTTGGAAAACTCCAACGAACCGAGAGGTTGGTACTGCTCAGGAATCGGCGCCCAGACAAACATCGTGGCTTTGGGTTTTTCCACTTTCCAGCCCAAGGCGTTCAAACCTTCACACAGCACATCACGGCGTTTGCGGTACTGTTCACGGATTTCCGCGACGCAATCCTGCGGTCCTTCCAGTGCGGCGATGGCGGCCACCTGGATCGGGGTGAACATGCCGTAATCCATGTAGGATTTCATGCGCGCCAGCGCCGCAATCAGCGTCGGGTTGCCGCACATGAAACCGACCCGCCAGCCCGGCATATTGTAGC
>JAGRHM010000278.1 GCA_020445005.1 Candidatus Competibacteraceae bacterium
GCGCTTATGATCAATTTAAGGCGTTGTTTGAGAAATTCTCGCGCGAGGCCGGTAAGGAGCAATACCTGATTCCCTACTTTATCGCTGCTCACCCTGGAACTACGGATGAAGATATGCTCAACCTGGCGCTGTGGCTGAAGCGTAATGGCTTTCGTGCTGATCAAGTCCAAGCGTTCCTGCCGAGTCCCATGGCGCTAGCTACCGCCATGTATCACACTGGACGGAATCCGTTGAAAGGCATTCACCGCAACCGGGGTGAGCAGGTGGTTTCGGCGAAGGGATTGAAACAGCGCCGGTTGCACAAGGCGTTTCTACGCTACCATGACGCGGAAAACTGGCCGTTGCTGCGCGAGGCGCTCAAGCGCATGGGCCGCGCCGATTTGATCGGCAACGGTCAGCGGCATCTGATTCCAAGCTGGCAACCGGCGGGTACGGGTGCTGGCGGTGGGGAAGGCACGCGCACCGGTCGCAAACATCGACCGCAGCGTTTTTTGACACAGCACACAGGTTTACCTCCGCACAGCGAGGAGACAAAGCCCAGCCAGCCTGCGTCGAAACCGTCCAAGCCCACGATCACTGATCGACGACCAGCGCGGGCGTTTACTCAAGGCAGTCCCTGCGGCTCTGGTCGTCGGTCGCGCCGGCCTTAACGTTAGCCAATGCATTACGTCAAAATAGGGCTTTTCTGAGCGTTGCTCAGTCATCTGGAGAAGGCTGTCATGTCCGCACTCGCGCAATCGTCTTGCACGCCTGAGCAATACTTGATTCTGGAGCGTCAGGCCAACTACAAAAGCGAGTATGTAAATGGCGGCATCTTTGCAATGGCTGGCGCGAGTAAGGAACACAATCAAATTGCGTTCAACCTCGCTGGAGAATTGCATAGTCAATTGAAGAACCGTCCGTGTCTGGCATATCTCAACGACTTACGGGTTAAAGTCAGCGCTACTGGCTTGTACACCTATCCTGATGTGGCTGCGTTGTGTGACGAACCGGATTTCGAGGATGCGCACATGGACACGTTGCTAAATCCATCGGTCATCATCGAAATTTTATCCTCAAGCACTGAAGCCTATGACCGGGGTGATAAATTCGCCCACTATCGCCGGTTACCATCGCTGATGGAGTATGTCTTAATCGCTCAGGACAAGGTGAGGATTGAACACTATATTCGGCAAGATAAACAGTGGGTGTTGACGGAGATGGATCATTTGGACGATACGCTTTGCCTAGTTTCGATTCAATGTGAAATTCCGTTGCGGGAGATTTACGCCAAGATTGAATACTGAACTTGATATTACTCCACTTCCAACTTGTAACCGACGCCGTAGATGGAATGGATGAGGGTTTGATCCGGTTTAATGGCCGCCAGTTTCTTGCGCAGGTTTTTGATGTGACTATCAATAGAGCGGTCGCTAACATCATGGTCGGTATCGTATAACTGATCCAGCAGGGCGTCGCGCGAATACACCCGGCCCGGTCGTTTCAGTAAAATAGCCAGCAACCGGTACTCGTTGGGAGTCAAATCCAGCGGTTGGCCAGCGCAGCGTATTTGCATTCGCTCTTCATCGACAGTAAAGCCGGTTTTCGGAGAGGCTTGATTGATGAGGCAATCAAGCCGCCGAAAAATGACCTTGACGCGCGCCACAACCTCGCGGGGACTGAAGGGTTTGCAGATGTAATCATCAGCGCCCAGCTCTAAACCCAGCAAACGGTCAATTTCTTCAACCCGAGCGGTAACCATAATCACGGGCAAGTCGCTGAACCTCCTTAATTCCTGGCAAATCGTCAGGCCGTCCTTGCCGGGCAGCATCAGATCCAGCAGCAACAAATCGGGCGTCGCGTGCTGGATCGAATCGATCACACGATCACCATGATCCAGCCAACGAGTTTGGAAGCTTGCCGCTTGCAGGTAGTCGCTTAGCAATTGCGCGATCTTGGGTTCGTCTTCGACGATCAAGATTTCTTTAGCGGGCATAAGGCATCAGTTCATAAAGTAGCGTGGCAGCGAGACGCTGATCCGCAATCCGCCCAAGGGCGACGGTTGCGCCGTAATAGCTCCTTCATGGGCAGTTACAATGCTCTGACAAATCGCCAGTCCGAGACCACTGCCGCCGCGCGTCCGACTCCGGGAGGCATCGACCCGGTATAAGCGTTCGAACAGACGAGGACATTCCTCCAGCGCCACACCGGGTGGAGAATCGTCGATGAAGACGCGGATAACCTGATCAGCGACGTGGGCAGTCACTTCAATCCGCCCTCCCGCATCAGTATAGCGCACTGAATTTTCGAGCAGATTGGAAAACAATTGCAGCAGACGTTGGCGATCGCCGTTCACGGGCAACTTTGGTAAAGTCTGTTGCGCCAAGGCGAGCGTCAAGCCATGCCGTTGTGCGCGAATGACAAAAGTATCGGCCACCTGCGTCAGAATTTCCCGTAGATCCAGCGGACGCCACTGGTAACTTAACGCGCCCAGATCAACAAGTGACAACTCGTGCAAGTCCTCAATCAGCTTACTCAATCGGTCGATTTCATTCTGCAACGACTGCAACCCTGCCTGATTAAACGGACGAACGCCATCCTCCAGGGCTTCCAGTTCGCCACGCACGACCGTCAGCGGGGTGCGTAGTTCATGGGAAATATCTGCGATCCAGCGCTGTCGCGCCTGTTGATTGTCCGCTAGGGTACGGGCCAGCGTGTTAATATCCCGGCCCAGTTCGGCAATTTCATCCTGGCCATTGATATGGACATATGTCTGATAATCGCCTGAGGCCAGATTTTTGACCAAGCCAGTCAATTTACGCAACGGTCGTGTTAATTGTTGCGCCAGTAATAAAGCCAGCAACGCCGCGCCAGCGAGCAAAGCCGCCGCAATCAACAGAAATGTATGCGATTGCTGGCGTATAAAATCCAGTTCCCGCGTATTGGTGATTTGTCTAAGCGGCTTCAGCACCAGCCAGCCGACGATCTGATTTTTGACGATCAGGGACTTACGAATCAGTGTGTCATCAGCAGCATCAATTTGACCGATCACCGGTTGCTCATCAGCCTTGAGTAGCGCCAAACGAGGCCCAAATGACAAAGGATCTGCCGGAGGCGGTGGCGGTGGCGGTGGTGGCG
>JAGRHM010000279.1 GCA_020445005.1 Candidatus Competibacteraceae bacterium
ATTTCCAGGCGCAAATCCTCCCGGCCCTTTTTCTGCCGGGTGATGCGCACGGGGAGATACTGCAAATCGGTAGCGAACCAGAAGGTGGTGATGCGACTTCCACCCGATTGGGCTTGCCTAATGCGCACCGTGTGCAACTCGCCGAGCGCCGTTTTCAATACTTCCTCGCCTTCATTACGGATCTGATAGGTGCGAATCTGGGTCCCATCAATCAGCGTGTACTGTTCCGGCAACTGGTCGCGTTCCAGATCCCACATCACCGTCAGATGCAGGCTGAGTGGGTCGGTCACGCCAGGCGATAGCGGTAATGTCGCTTGTTCGGCATTGTTGCGGGCCTCGACCTGCCCGGTCGACTGGTTGAAGCGCAATTGGATGTCGCGGGTCTCTCCACCGGTGTCCGCCTGTTGCGCGTACTGAGTGGATTGGACTTGGCCATTATGAATTTCGCCGCTGGCTTGCTCCTGAACCTGGTTCGACGTCAACAGCCCGACCAGACGGTTGGGACGCACTTCAAAACGCATGGCGTAATGGTTCGGTTCGGGGTAGTCCAACGCCATGAACGCCTCGCCCAAGGGGAGGCCCACGCCATACAGCTCATAGCGGGCCTGGAAAGGCGCGACGGGCCACTCCACGGCAGCCTGAGCTAACAGGTTGGGTAACGTTAGCCATAGGCTAACGAGCGCAACCGCGCAGGTCCGTAAATTCAAGCTTGTAATTGCGCTAATTGTTGACGGCGTTCGCACAACAGTGTTTCATAGGCGCGACTAAGCGCGCGTTCATAGGCGCAATCACCGCTTTCGCCCATTTCGTGCAGGCGCGTCTCAAAAAAGGCGATCTCCTGACGCAGATAATCCGCGGCCCGATAGTCGGCCACGGGATGACCCAGGCTGACAGGGCGAGTGCTTACGGCCAGATTTGCGTACATTGTTTTATCCTCCTCATCATATTTTATGGTTTATGGTTCCTGTTCATTGATAGCTTAGATGCGCAAAGTGAATTTTGCATGACAGCCGATGGGCTTAGAGAGTGCGAAACCGCATCGATAAATCAATAGCCCGCACATCCTTGGTTAAGCCGCCAATGGAAATATAATCGACGCCCGTTTCAGCAATTGGACGAACAGTATCCAAATTGACATTACCGGACGCCTCCAGTTTGACTCGTCCATGCGTGATTTTCACCGCTTCGGACATGGCTCTCAAATTAAAATTATCCAGCATGATAATATCAGGTCGAGCAGCCAGAGCCTCTTCCAATTCCACGAAGTTTTCTACCTCTACTTCAACGGTAATACCGGGATGGAGGTGACGGGCGGCGGCGATGGCGTTGCCGATAGAGCCAGCAGACATAATGTGGTTTTCCTTGATCAGCACGGCGTCAAACAGACCGATGCGATGGTTTTGGCAACTGCCGCAACGCACGGCGTATTTCTGCGCCAATCGCAGACCAGGAAGCGTCTTGCGTGTATCAAGGATAGTGGCCCTAGTCCCCGCTACCGCATCGGCATAGCGACGAGCTAGGGTAGCGGTGCTAGATAGCATTTGCAGAAAATTGAGCGCGGTGCGTTCGCCCGTCAACAAGGATCGCGCTGGACCGCGCAGGGTGCAAAGTAATTGATCCGGCGCCACCCGGTCGCCATCAGCCGCCTGCCAGTCGATGACCACTCGCGGATCGAGCTGGCGGAATACCGCATCAAACCAAGTAACTCCACACAACACCGCCTGTTCGCGGCTGATGACGGTCGCCTCAGCCTGGGCGTCTTCCGGAATCAGGGCCGCCGTCAAGTCGCCGTCGCCGACATCCTCAGCCAGGGCCAGGATGACATTAGGAGTAGGATCGGGTCTATGCATGGGTTTTCCTTAAAATGCTTGTTCAATGTTTCATTGAATTTCAGTTTAGCGGCAATGCCCGCAAATGCTGATTGAAATCGCTTGGACTCATGAATCCCACGATCCGCAATTCCCGACGCTCCCGACCATCTGCTCCGAAAAACAGCATGGCTGGGGGGCCGACAATATTGAAGCGCTTGAGCAGCGCCCGGTCGGCGTCATCATGGGCAGTAACATCAGCTTGTAAAGCCACGATGTTTTTCAATGCCGCGCGCACCGCAGGATCGCTGAAGGTGTCGCGTTCCAGCTCTTTACAAGTTACGCACCAGTCGGCGTAGAAATCCAGCATCACGGGACGCCCCGCAGCTTCGCGCAAGGCTTGGTCGATATCGGTAACCGTTTTGACCGGCAGGAAGAGCGGTGCTGGCGCTTCACTGGCGGCGCTGGTGATAAAGCTGACGCCGCGCAGCGGTTGCCAGGGATCGCGTCCGCCGCCCGCGACCCCCACCAACAGCAAGACGCCGTAAACCAACAAAACCGTACCCAGACCCTTGACCAGCATTCGCCAGTGCGGCGCGCCATGGGCGAGCGGTTGCAAGGCGCCCATGTAAGTAGCGGTGACGATCAGCAGCGTCGCCCACAACACCATACTCAACGCCGCCGGCAGAATACGCTCCAACAGCCACAAGGCGACCGTCAGCAGCAACACGCCAAAAATCGACTTGATGCGCTCCATCCAGTGGCCTGCGCGCGGCAGCCAGTGGCCGGTCGATGCGCCGATGATCACCAAAGGCGCGCCCATGCCCAGGCTCATGACGAACAGGGTGATCGCGCCCAGCAACACATCGCCGGTGACCGCGATAAAGCTGAGAGCGCCGATCAATGGCGGAGCCACGCACGGTCCAACAATCAATGCGGACAAGAAGCCCATCACCGCTACTCCAGCATAGCGGCCACCGCGTTGGTGATTGCTCCATTCCGCCAACCGATGCTGCAGGAAAGCCGGTAATTGCAAGTCGTAAAAACCGAACATGGACAACGCCAGCAACACGAATAGCCCGCTGAACATACTGATCACCCAGGGACTCTGGAACCAGGCTTGCAAATTCTGCCCAAGCAACGCCGCCAGCACCCCAGCGACGGTATAGGTCGCCGCCATGGCCAATACATAGGTCAAGGCCAATAGCAACGCCCGTCGGCGAGTCAGATTCGCGCCTTGACCGGCAATCAGGCTGGACAGAATCGGCACCATGGGAAACACGCAGGGCGTAAACGCCAGCAGTAATCCGAAGCCGAAAAAAGCCGGAATCGCCAGAAATCGCTGTTCATTCAGCAAACGCGCCAACCGATCCTGTTCCGCCTCTGGCGCGCCTTCGCCCTTTATGGAAAGGGAGGCAGAGGATACGGTCTGCGCTTCCTTACCGGATGAAGTCATGGCGGGCAAAGCGACTGCGACCGTCCGTTTCAATGGCGGATAGCAAACGCCGACTTCCGCGCAACCCTGGTAACTGGCCTTTACTTCCACTTCGCCAGTACTGTTTGGGTTGCGTTGCAAACGGACGATCACCTGCGCCTCGCTGTGAAATACTTGCTGCGGGCCAAAATAAGGGTCATCCTTCCGTTCGCCAGGAGGAATCCCAGTGCTGGCGATAGCGATGCCCTGAGCGTTAATCAGCTCCAGTTTAAACTTGTCGCGATAGAGGTAATAACCGGGGGCAATGATCCAGCGGGCCTGGAGCGTGAGCGGATCCGGCGCGTTAATGGTGAGTTGGAACGCCTGGTCGGCATCGAGAATCCGCTCCCCGGAGGCGCTGCCGAAGCGGTCAAATAACCCGCTTTCACCTACTGCTGGCCCTGTCAGCAGCGCTAACAGCAACGCTAGCCAGGGCCAGACAGGGTCAAATCGTTTCATAACGGCGCCCCGGTATTGTCGGTTATCCAGTCCAGATAGGCTGCCGAACCGGTTTGAATCGGCAAGGCGATGATTTCCGGCGTGTCGTAAGGATGCAATTCACGGATGCGCGCCTCTAATAGCGGATAAACCTTGCCGCGGGTTTTAATGATTAGCAGCCATTCCGAATCCCGTTGCACTCCACCTTTCCAGCGATAAATCGAGGTCAGTCCCGGCGCGAGATTGACGCAAGCAGCCAGCCGCTCACTGACCGTGGTTTCGGCAATCTGCTCGGCGACCGTCTGATCCGGACAGGTGCAATAGACCACCAGCGGTT
>JAGRHM010000280.1 GCA_020445005.1 Candidatus Competibacteraceae bacterium
GTAAGGGCGCAGTTGAGCGGCTGGGTGGTGGGTTTTTTCCCCCGGTTTGCAGCGGTTGAAATGGGGGGTGGCGGGTTCGGGGATGGCAACGCCTCTGTCTTATGAATCTAGTAGCAATAATTTCTTTGGCACCAATGCAGGAGCGAATACCACGGGCCATTACAACGCCTTCTTTGGGGCTTATACCGGGTACTACAACACCACGGGCAATTATAACGCCTTCTTCGGACCTCATGCCGGACGTAACAATACTACGGGTAGTGGCAACGCCTTCTTCGGGGCCTATGCTGGGTACTCCAATAGCACGAGCTGGAACAACGCCTTCTTCGGGGTTAATGCTGGGTATTACAACACCACGGGCGGGACCAACGCTTTCTTCGGGCCTGGGGCCGGTTACTACAACACCGCAGGTTATGGGAATACCGCTGTTGGCGACAGCGCGGGTCTTTCCAACACCACCGAGAGCAACAATAGCTTCATCGGTTACCGCTCCAATGGCGCCACCGGCATCACCAACGCCACCGCTCTTGGTTATGGGGCGCAAGTCAGCCAATCCAACAGCTTGGTGCTGGGCAGCATTGCCGGCTTGAACTATGCCACCGCCAGCGTCAACGTCGGCATTGGCACCGACCGCCCGGCGCGGCAGTTGCATCTGCGCGGGCCGAACGCCGCCTTCCGCATGGATCGCACCGTCGATGCCGCCGCGTTTCTCCTGGTGCGCACCAACGCCAGCGGCAATCCGCTCAAGACCTTCGTGGTGGGCACCACTGCGGCGGGCGCCAACAACGGCGAATTCATCATCAACGACCTGGGGACGGCAGTCTCGGGCGCGGGAACCCGACGCATGACCATCACCAATGATGGCACTGTGATATTTAATGGGATCGTACAGGCTAATGGGATAGTACAGGCGTCGACATTCGCAACAACCAGTTCAGCCCGGTACAAGCAAGACATCGAAACGCTGACCGGCGCAGGCGACGCGCTGGAGCGATTGCGCGGGGTGCGCTTTGTCCGGATAGCGACCGGGCGGCAAGAACTGGGCTTGATCGCCGAGGAAGTGGCCGAGGTGTACCCGGAACTGGTGGAACACGACGCCGCTACCGGCCAGGTCGAGGCGGTCAATTACTCCGCTCTGACCGCTGTACTGGTGCAGGCGCTCAAGGAACAGCAGGCGGAGATTGCTGACCAGCGGGCGGAGATTGCTGCCTATCAAACCCGGACAGCATCCCTGGAGCGGCAGGTGGAAGACCAGCAGGCGCAGATTGTGGCGTTGCAAGAGGTTAAAACCCGAATGGCCAACCTGGAACGACGCCTGGAAGAGGGCCTGTTACCGGTCATACTCAGCGGGCGCTGATGATCGTTCAGAAGCGTAGTTCTGCGTAGATACAAGGGCGGGTTAGGGCATCAGTCCGTAACCCGCCGATTTTGCTGGACTACGACGGTGGCGGATTACGATCCGCTAACCCGCCCCACCCATCGGATGAGCAGAACTGGACGGCCCTGCTCCCTCCATCCGGCAAGGTTCGCCGGGATTTTCTGCTAGAATCCCCGGTCATGGACGTTTCCTGGATTCTCGATAATCTTAACGAACCCCAACGCCAAGCGGTCACCGCCCCGCTGGGGCCTCTGCGCGTACTGGCCGGCGCCGGCAGCGGTAAAACCCGCGTACTGACCCGGCGCGTCGCCTGGCTGCTGGCGGTGGAAAACGCCTCGCCCTGGTCCATCCTCGCGGTCACCTTCACCAACAAGGCTGCCGCCGAAATGCGCGGCCGGGTCGAAGCCATGCTGGATCAACCGCTGGGCGGCCTGTGGATTGGCACCTTTCACGGCATCGCCCATCGCCTGCTGCGCCAGCACTGGGAGGACAGCGGACTGCCGCGCGCTTTCCAGATTCTGGACAGCGACGATCAGAACCGCTTGGTGAAACGAGTGCTGCGCGAACTTGGCCTGGACGAAAAAAAATGGCCGCCGCCCGCCGCCGCCGCTTTCATTAACCACTGCAAGGATGAAATGCAGCGGCCTGCCGATGTGGTCGACGATGGCAAACCGGCCCGTCGGCAAAATCAGCGCATCTACGCGGCCTACCAGCGCGAATGCGAACGCATCGGCTTGGTGGATTTCGGCGAACTGTTGCTGCGCGCCTACGAACTGTGGCGCGATCACCCCGAACTGCTCGCTCACTACCGCGAACGCTTCCAGCATGTTCTGGTGGACGAATTCCAGGACACTAACACTATCCAGTACCAATGGATTCGCCTGCTGAGCGGCGGCCAGGGCGATGTCTTCATCGTCGGGGACGACGATCAATGCGTCTACGGTTGGCGTGGCTCGAAAGTCGAAAACATCCAGCGTTTCTCCACCGACTTTCCCGGCGCGCAAACCATCCGCCTCGAACAAAACTACCGCTCCACTGGCGTCATTCTCCAGGCGGCTAACGCCCTGATCGCCCACAACGCCCGCCGCTTGGGCAAAAACCTGTGGACCGCCGCCGGCGATGGCGATCCGGTGCGCATCTACGCCGCCTTCAGCGACGTCGATGAAGCCCGCTTTGTGGCCGAACGCATCCGCCAATGGGTCGAAAACGGCGGTCAGCGCTGCGAAACCGCCATCCTCTACCGCTCCAACGCCCAGTCCCGCCTGTTCGAGGAAACCTTGCTCGGCATGGGCCTGCCCTATCGCATTTACGGCGGTCTGCGCTTCTTTGAACGCGCGGAAATCAAGGATGCGCTGGCCTACCTGCGCCTGGTGGCCAACCGTGACGACGACCCTTCCTTCGAGCGCGCCGTGAACACCCCGCCGCGTGGCATCGGTGCACGTACCCTGGACTTGCTGCGCGATGCCGCCCGCGCCGATCGTTGTTCTCTGTGGCAAGCCGCGATGCGCTTGATTAACAACCGTGCCCTCAGCGGACGCTCCGCCCAGGCCGTGCGCCGGTTCCTGGACCTGATCGAAACGCTGGACGCCAGCACCTGCGAACAACCCCTGCCGGAGCGGGTCGGCGCGGTCATTACGCACAGCGGCTTACGCGCCATGTACGAAGAAGACCCGGCCGACAAGGGCGAAATGCGTATAGAAAATCTGGACGAACTGATTAACGTCACCGTCCGCTTCATCGCTCATCTCGACCCGGTGATCGTCGGCGCGAAACCGACCCCACTGGACTGGCTAAACGCCTTCCTGGCCCATGCCGCCCTGGAATCCGGCGAACGCCAGGCCGGGGCCGGTGAGGACTGTGTGCAGTTAATGACCCTGCACATGGCTAAAGGTCTGGAATTCACCCTGGTGTTCCTGGTGGGCTGGGAAGAAGGCTTGTTTCCCCACAGCCGCTCGGTCGCCGAGGAACGGCAACTGGAGGAGGAGCGCCGTCTGGCCTATGTCGGCATCACTCGCGCCCGGCAACAAGTCTACCTCTGCCATGCCGAACAACGTCGCTGGTATGGTCGGGAAAGCCCGCAAAGCCCCTCGCGCTTCGTGCGGGAAGTCCCGGAAACGCTGATTCAGGACGTGCGCGTCCGCGCTAAGCCTCGCGCGCAAACATTAACCGCCGCCCCGGCGATCGCGACCGCCCCCGGCGGACTGCAACCTCGTCAACGAGTGCGCCACGCCAAATTTGGCGAAGGCGTGGTGCTGGCGTTGGAAGGCGAAGGTTACCATACCCGGGCGCGCATCGATTTCCCCGCCGCCGGTGGTCCCAAGTGGCTGGTGGTGGCCTACGCCAAGCTGGAACAGTTGTGAGTTGGATGAATTTCCCCACCGCGCCCACGGCCCGGATGTTTCTGCATGACCGTGACCCGCATTCCCAATCCTCCTCCCGACCGCGCCAACCAGAACACCGGTTGACGCTCAAGGAAGTTCTGGATGAGCTGATCGAGGATGGCCTGGTCGACGCAGCGGAAGTGGAACGGTCCGGTCTGGGCGCCAAGGCCGACCGTAATCAATTGCATCCATTGGTGGTCATTGCTAACAAGCAATTGCAGCAACGCCAGCCTCCACACCAGGCGCTGAGTCTGGAATTACTGACCGAATGGCTGGCTAACAAGGCGGAATTGCCGTATCTGCGTATTGATCCACTCAAGCTCGACATTGCGGCGGTTGAGCGCCTGTTGCCCTTCGTTTCCTACGAATACGCCACCCGCTACCAAATCCTGCCGGTTGCCGCCGATGACAAACGGGTCGTTTTCGCCACCGCCGAACCGTGGTTGACCGAATGGCAAACCGTCTTGCGCCAGACCCTGCGTCGGGACATTGAGCGGGTCATCACCAACCCGCTGGATATTAACCGCTACCAACTGGAGTTTTATGGGGTGTCGCGCTCCGTGCGCGGCGCGATGAAGGGTGCGCTGGAACCGGCTTCCGGGATTCTCAACTTCGAACAACTGCTGGAACTGGGCCGGCGTGGTGAGCTAAGCGCCGACGAGCGCCCTATTGTCCAGATTGTGGACTGGCTGCTGCAATACGCCTTCTCCCAGCGCGCCAGCGACATTCATCTGGAACCGCGCCGCGAACAGGGGCATATCCGTTTCCGCATTGATGGCGCATTGCATTCCATCTATCAACTGCCGTCGGCGGTGATGAACGCGGTGACCAGCCGCATTAAAATTCTGGGACGCATGGATGTGGCCGAGAAGCGGCGTCCCCAGGATGGCCGCATTAAAACGCGCACCCCCGCCGGACGGGAAATCGAGTTGCGCCTGTCGACTATGCCCACCGCTTTTGGCGAAAAATGCGTGTTGCGCATTTTCGACCCTGATACCGCCGCCAAGAGTTTCGCCCATCTGGGTTTCGCGCCGGATGAGGAAACCGTCTGGCGCTCCATGATCGCTCAACCGCACGGCATCGTGCTGGTCACCGGCCCGACCGGTTCCGGTAAAACCACGACGTTGTACACGACGCTTCGTCATCTGGCGGCGCCGGAAGTTAATGTCTGCACGGTCGAGGATCCGATTGAAATGATCATCCCGGAACTGAACCAGATGCAGGTGCAGTCGGGGATTGATCTTAACTTTGCCCAGGGCGTGCGCACACTGTTGCGGCAAGATCCCGACATCATCATGGTCGGCGAAATCCGCGACCTGGAGACGGGACAGATGGCGGTGCAGGCGGCGCTGACCGGCCATCGAGTGCTGTCGACCCTGCATACCAACGATGCGGTTTCCGCAATCACCCGCCTGCTGGATCTGGGCATTCCGCCCTATCTGATTCAGAACGTGCTGATCGGCGTGATGGCGCAACGCCTGGCGCGCACCCTGTGCCCCCACTGCAAGGAGTCCGACCAAATCGATGATGCGCTATGGGAAGCGCTGGTGCATCCCCTGCCTTTGCCTAAACCGGAAACGATCAATAAGCCGCATGGCTGCCTGGAATGCCGTAACACCGGTTATCTGGGTCGGGTGGGTTTGTACGAGTTACTGAAGGTTACCCCGGAATTGCGCCGGCTTTTTCAAATCGGGGTGGATGAAGAGGTCTTGCGGCGCGTGGCCTTTGAGCATGGGATGCGGCCCTTGCGGGTAAGCGCGGCCTTGCAGATTGCCGCCGGCCTCACCACGTTTGAGGAAGTGGCGCAGATCCTACCCCCGCTTGAATATCATTGAAAACTACCTGCCAACCAGTACGGAGTTAGTAGACGGCCTTAGCGAGCTTAAGCAACTGCGAACTGATGCTAAATCCGTGTTGACGGGCGACTTGCAGGTTGACCTTGAATCTCAATCGTTGCTGTTCGACGATCATTTCGATCATGATGCCTCGCGCTGCCATGCCTTCCACATCGCCCACTGTCAGCACGGGCGCATCGCGTAGGGTTAGCAAGATATGGGTTAGATTGCTGTTTTCCGAGGCGCCGACGAATAGTATATGACAACTTTGGCTTTCCACCGAGTTGATGCGCCGAACCGATAAAAAGCTTTCTTTCATAGGCTTACCGTCGATGAGATCGAGCGCCGGGCCGAAAGGGTCGGAGCCAAGCACACATAACACCATCCCTGGTGGAGTTCCTGGTGGCCAGTCGATGAGTTTAGGAAAATTATAGAGCATTGATGTCTTGGCCTGGTTTTCGGGAAGCCCTTCGGCAAGTACCGATTCCTGACGGCCGGCGCCCACCCAGCAAAGGATCGCGACCAGCGATAAACATCGCCAAAGGGGATGCATCTGGAAGCCAGCCATGGACATGTTCAAAACCGGTAATCGAATTTTAAGCGCCAGTTCCGGCCATCCTGGGGAATTTCCGCCTGGAGATGCTCATCCCCTCCAGGGTCGGCGTAATCTTGATCGAACAAGTTGTAAATGCCCAAAGCAACATCCAGATTTTTACCGAAAGGCTGACCGAGTAGATTCAGGTTGGTGATTAGCGCACCAGCCACTTCATTGCCTTGGGTCGCGCGGCGTTTACCGACGTACTGCAATTCCAATCCCGCACGCCAGATATCACCGAACAAGGGCTGACTCCAATTCAGCTTGGCAAGGTGACGAGGAGAGTTATCGAGCCACCCTCCCGTTTCGTCCTCGGCCAATTGCCAACTATAGCTGGCCCGAAGCCGGGCGCCATTGATCCAGTGCCGCTCAGCCTCCAACGTAAAGCCGTTAGCCCGTACCTGGCTCAGATTGTGGTAGGTCAGTAACTCCGAGTCGGGATCGGTAGTCAGATCGATCAAGTCAGTAATGTTGTAGTGATAGATGGAAGCATTGAAACGAGTATGTTCGTCTAGGCGCCTCTCCAGAATGAATTCGTAAGTGTCGATTGTCTCAGGCTGAAGATTGGGGTTCAGCAAATATCCAGAGGGAGTGTAATAGAGTTCATAGGCGTTGGGTGCGCGGAAGGCCTCACTATATAAAAACTTGAAGGTAGTTTGCTCATCCCACTGGTGGACGAGACTGAGTCGGGGGTTGACACTGTCGTCGCCGTTGGCGGCACGGTCGTAACGGATTCCGATGCCAAAGCTTGTTCTGTCGCCCAGCGCAAACTCATCCAAAACATAAAGCCCCCAGCGATCCCCATGGGTACGGCTATCGAAATCAACGGCGCCGGTTTCGTCAAACGTGGTTTGATCGCGCCGCAAATCATGTTGGTATTCCCCACCGAACGCCAGCTTGTGCCGCTCGAAAGCAGTGTTCACAAACTGGAGTTCAGTACCCCACCATCGGCCTATCGCCTGGTCGGGAAAATCGGCATCTTCGTAGATATAGTGTCCCTGGTAATCGTATGCCCCATAAAACAGTCGACCCTGTACATCAAAACCCGCGTTCCACGAGGCGCGATAAGCGAGATTCACGAAGGTTTGCTGGTCTTGGGTGCGACTGTGGGGATCGTTGAAATCCTGATCGTAAGATGCCGTAGGGATGCCTTTTTCACGATCAGAATGCGCCAAATCCAAGGCCCATTCCTCGAAAGACAGTTTCCCAAAGAACTGATGAAAATTATCGTGATCGAGACCCACCGCTACGCCGTCATCGACTGGCGGGTTAACGAATTCGGGAAAATAAAGATTTTTACCTTGGCTGTCGTAAGTAGTCGCGGACAATAGCATGTCCAATCCATTGTTCAGTTTACGACCGAAGGTCGCCCGACCTCGGCGGGTCTCGGCGCTGGCGACCGCGCCGGAGAGTTCCAGGGCATCGATATCCTGCCCCCGCTTGGTAGTAATGCTCACCACGCCGAAAAAAGCATTATTGCCATAGAGCGACGTGGCGGGACCGGCTGGCAAGAACTCAACCCGTTTGATCAAATCCACATCGAGAATGAAATCGGTGCCTACCAGTGCAGCATCGTAGATGTTGTCGTTAAGCCGATGGCCATCGATCAGAAACAACAAGTGGTCATTGTAATCGCCAGGGCGACCGAATCCACGCACACCCACACTGCTGTAGTTGCGATCATAGCTGACATAAACACCAGGGAGACTCCGTAGGATGTCAGTCAAGGTCCGGTAGCCTTGCGTTTTGATATCCTCGGCGGTAATGACCGTTACCGCTGAAGGTGCTTCACTGGCTTTCTGCCCGAACTTGGAAGCCGAATACACTTCGATTTGCATGAGTTCTTCGAGACTGAAGCGCGTCAGATCGATCGAAGCATGCTCAGCGAAAACTGGGGGGCCAGAACCTCCTAATCCCAAGATGAATCCCAGCAACCAAGTCAGCGTGCAGGCTGAACAATTTGCATTTAGAATGAATGATGAACGCTGGATAAGGTTATACATGAGAGATTGTCGCCCGCCCTCTTCATGGGTAGTGTTCCAAACATGGGAATGCGCCCGATCCGCTCGCCGTCCACTTAGGCAGCGATGAGTATCAAGGCCTTATCCTCAGCGCCACGCCCGCGTTTTCCCGGCTTTGCTCCCCCGACATAGATTTCATCCACTTCGACCACACCCGCCAGTCGATCGCGTCCTGGTCTCACCATGGCCCGATGCAGCTTATGCAGCCAGGTCCACTTGGATATGCCTCCATACTTTCGCATACTACATATAGTGGCTACTGGAGTAAAAGGAATACCCCTATTTGAGAAAATCCGGGTGCGTGATGTTTGGCACTTAACCCGTCGGCTTACCCGAAAAATCCTGGCACACACCTTGGGAATTTTCATGAATCGGTAACTGGATTGGTCAGACCTTGCAGTTACGCACCGCCATGCAAGGACACGCTTGCTAAGGGTTGTCCCATGCGCACGGTCGCGCCAGGCCGCATTTCATGTTCCCAACGAACTTTCTGCGGCCCAAACAGCAGGATGACGGTGGAGCCCATGTTAAAGCGGCCCATTTCCGCCCCCTGATCCAGCCGCACCGCGCTGTCGCCATGCGATGGATAGCTCCAATGGCGGATCGTCATTCCCAAGGGCGGGGTAATCGCTCCCGCCCACACGGTTTCGATAGACGCCACATTGATCGCCCCGACCAGCACCAGGGCCATGGGTCCCTCCAGCGTATCGAACAGCGTGACCACTCGTTCATTACGGGCGAACAGATTGGGGATCATCCGGGTCGTCAGCGGCGAAACGCTGAACAGCTTACCTGGGATATGCGTCATCTCGCGCAACTGGCCCGCCAGCGGAATGTGAATGCGATGGTAGTCGCGCGGCGACAGATACAAAGTCGCAAACGCGCCATTCTGAAAGGGCTTGGCCCGTTCGATGTCGCCACCCAGCAGTTCGGTCAGCGAGAAGCTCCGGCCCTTGGCTTGCAACAAAGTATCTTCATTTGCCATGCCGATCTGACTGATCGCGCCATCCACCGGACAACACACGATCCGGTCACCCGAAGCAATGGGGCGAGCGCCAGGCTTGAGCGCCCGGGTGAAAAAGGCATTGAAATCGGGATAGGCGCGCGGATCGGCTTCCAGCGCTTCCGCCAGATTCACCTGAAAATATCGCGCAAATTGGCGAATCAGTAAATTTTTAAACCAGGGCGTCCGCCGCCGCGTCGCCCAATAGATCAACCGGGTCAACCCGCGTTGTGGCAGCAGATATTGCGGTAAATTGCGGAGATAATCGCTCGGAGTCGTGGACATTGGGAAGTTTTGCGGGTCGGACATGGCCAGGAAAATTCGGTTGGTTTGGAGTCTGAAAGTAAGATCAGCATATCGGGCTGGCGGTTAAAACGATAGAATTCGCTGGCTATTGGTTGCCTTTGCCTATGTCCATCCGCGGTCCACTCTCTATCGCCTTGCACCCGACTCATGATGATCACCCACGATGATGCTCTATCTTCCCTCCAGACGCTCCGCGACTTTATTCGCTGGGGCGCCAGCCGGATGAATGAAGCCGGTTTGCATTTCGGTCACGGCACTGATAATGCGCTCGATGAAGCGGCAGCGCTGGTATTGCACGCCCTGCATTTGCCCCCTGATTTACATACGGAATACTTGCAATCGTCCCTGACCTTGCTGGAGAAGGAGGCGATTTTACGCTTGTTGGAACAGCGGCTCGTGGAACGCAAACCCGCCGCTTATTTAACTCAACGCGCCTGGTTCATGGGTCTGCCGTTTTACGTCGATGAACGGGTGCTGATTCCGCGTTCGCCTCTGGCGGAATTGATCGAGCGGCAATTCGCGCCCTGGATGCCGGACAGCCGCAAGGTGGAGCATATCCTGGATTTGGGAACCGGCAGCGGTTGCTTGGGCATCGCCTGCGCTTATGCCTTCCCTGACGCCCAGGTGGATTTGGCGGACGTTTCCGCCGATGCGCTGGACGTCGCGCGATGCAATGTTGCCGAGCATGGCCTGGAAGAGCAGGTGGAAGTGATCCAGTCCGACCTGTTCTTGGCGCTGAAGGGTCGCCGTTACGATCTGATTATTAGCAACCCGCCTTATGTAGCCCTGGAAGAACTGGACGCCCTGCCGGCTGAGTATCGCCATGAACCGCGTCTGGGTCTGGCAGCCGGCGCCGCAGGACTGGACGTGGTGCTGGAAATTTTGCAACAGGCTGGGGATTTTCTGAAACGCGACGGTTTATTAGTGGTCGAGGTTGGTGATGCGCAATATGCGCTGTGCGAAACCCTGCCCGATGCGCCGTTTACCTGGCTGGAGTTCGAGCGTGGCGGCCAGGGCGTGTTTTTATTGAACGCCGCGCAAGTGCGCCGACTGTGACGTTGCATGGAGCGTCTGATGGACACCACCCTGATTTTCGATTCGACCCTGATCGGCAAATACGACAAGGCCGGTCCCCGTTACACCTCCTATCCAACCGCTGTGCAGTTTCACACGGGTTTCAGCGAAGTGGAGTACCGGGAGCAGGCTTTAGCCAGCAATGCCAGCGGTCGGCCTTTGTCGTTGTACCTTCATATTCCCTTCTGCGACACGGTTTGTTTCTACT
>JAGRHM010000281.1 GCA_020445005.1 Candidatus Competibacteraceae bacterium
TGTTGATCTTCGACGAAGTGCAATGCGGCAATGGACGCAGCGGTCACCTTTATGCCTACATGGCCTACGGCGTCACCCCGGATATCCTGGCGACCGCCAAGGGACTCGGCGGCGGTTTCCCGATCAGCGCTATGCTCACCACCGCCGCGATTGCAGAAAGCCTCAACGCCGGCAGCCACGGCACGACCTACGGCGGTAATCCCCTGGGTTGTGCAGTCGCCAACGCGGTGCTGGATCTGATCAGTGATCCCGAATTGCTGGCGGGAGTTCAGCGCAAGCATGAGGTCTTCATGGCCGGTCTGCGCCGGATCAATGAGCAGTTTCACTTGTTCCGGGAATTGCGCGGTATGGGTCTTTTACTGGGTTGCGAATTGATTGAAACCTGGCGAGGGCGTAGCCGGGAATTTATCAAGGCGGCGCTGGATGAAGGATTGCTGATCCTGGTCGCCGGGCCGGATGTGATCCGCTTGGCCCCCTCGCTGATTATTCCCGATGAACTGATTGAGGAAGGTTTACAGCGTTTTGAGCGGGCCATGATGCGCCTGCTTTCCTCTGCTGCTGCTTAATATTCTGGTTGGGTTGCTAGAAACAGCAGCCCATCCTACCCCGAGGAATTGGCTTATGCAACGCGACAAGGCTGAACCCATCCAGATCCAGTGCCCGAAATGTCGTCACACGGAGATCGTTTACATCCCCATCGAGGCGATCCCACGCTGCCCAGAATGCGGTACGCCGATGATTATTAAAGAGTTATTGGATGAGGGCAAGTCAACCTGACCTTATTTTTTGCCAGCGCGATCTTAACGAGGGCCAAAATTCATGAAAGCAGAGTTAAAAGCAATTATCAAAAAGGATGGAGATTGGTGGCTGGGTTGGGTTCAAGAAATCCCAGGCGCCAACGCTCAGGAAAGAACGAGGGAAGAATTAATCTTGAGTCTGAAAGCAGCGGTCAATGATATTTTGGAGCTACGCTGCGAGGAAGCAAAAAAACAGGCGGAGAATGATTATGAAGAAGTGACTCTGGTGATATGAAGCGTAACCATTTGATAAAACACTTATCAAAACAGGGGTGTGAATTAGTAAGGGAAGGTGGACGGCATTCAATATGGAAGAATCGAAAATCGGGTGAAATGACAGCCGTGCCGCGTCATCCCGAGATAAAGGATCTGATGGCGAAGAAAATTTGTCATGACCTTGGGATTGAAGATCCATAAATTCAGGTGATGCGCCACCTGCGAGACTGTGACTTTCCCTGGCAAGAATAAAATTTGGCAGTCAGGCGCATTTCTGAAAGCCCTGAGAATTGTCAATGAATGAGCAGGAAACCGAACGGTCGCTGATCGAAAAACTGAGTAATCTCAAATACACCTATCGCCCGGACATCCGCGACCGCACGACGCTTGAAAAGAATTTTCGTGAGAAGTTCGAGGCCCTAAACCGCGTTCGCCTGACCGACAGCGAGTTCCCCCGGCTGCTGGAACAGATCATCACCCCAGATGTTTTTACCGCCGCGCGGCATCTGCGTGAGCGCAACAGCTTCGAGCGCGACGATGGCACGCCGTTGTACTACACCCTGGTCAACATCAAGGACTGGTGCA
>JAGRHM010000282.1 GCA_020445005.1 Candidatus Competibacteraceae bacterium
TTTACGGCCAGCGCTGACAAACCCACTCATGAACGCATTCTGGCGGCGGGCGCTGATCGAGTATTGACGAAACCGATCAGCGAAACCGATCTGGTTCGCGCCGTTCGCCGCGCGTTGCGGCGAGGTCGATCCGTTGGATCGATTCAGCAAAATTTCAGGAGCGATCAGGCAATTCAACCTCTTCTCTAACCTATGATGGAAGGGGAGTAGCGATGTCCGTTGAGAAAGCCCCTCTGCACCTTTTGATCGTTGATGATTGTGAGCTGACGTGTCAATTGCTGACCGCGCTGCTCACCGGCGAAGGCTACCGCGTCACGGTGGCCCACGATGGGATGGGCGGTTTGACCGCCGCGCGCAACCAGCCTCCAGATTTGGCGATCGTTGACCTGCATTTACCCGATCTATCGGGGATTGAACTCGCGGGTTTCCTCTATCCAGAGATACCCTTTCTTGCGCTTACGATCGATCAGTCGCCGGAAGCCATCCAGGCTTGCATTGAGAAAGGCGCGTTAAGTTATCTGGTTAAACCTCTTGAGGCCGAGGATTTTTTGCGACAAGTGCGCGTAGCGCTGGAACGAGGTCGGGAACAACGTAACTTGCGCCGTGCTTTGCAAAACAATCAAACCATTAGCAAAGCGCTCGGCGTGTTAATGGGCTATTTCTACCTTTCAGAAGGGCAAGCATTTAAATCCTTGACCACCTATGCGAGCGCCCGCAATGAACGGGCATTTCAGGTGGCTGAACGAATTCTTGAGGCGATAGCCCAAATGAAGGGTGTGAAAAGTGTGTCCTATCGTGTACGGAGTGAAAGTCAATCCAGGCGCGATCCAATGCGAGAGGCCATCGCTTTTCTTGACAATTTCCGAATCTAACGCCTATTGTCTCAAAGTAAGAGATAGACTAAAGGACTGTACATCACCTGTACCCGCGATTTGACTCGTAAACGAGGGTCATTTTCGCGATTATAGCGTAAAGGAGTTGTATCGCTGTCTCATCATAACGCGGTGAGTCGGCCACATAATGTGCATCACTCTTCCCATTCCAAGAGAGGGCAAGAGGATGTCCTGTGGACGCACTTCATCCAGGGTGAGATATGACACATGTTCAAAAGTTATTGGCATTTGCCGGTTTGACGTACCGATTCCCGCTTGCAGGATCCGGAAGCAGTGCTGGGTTTGGTGTATTGATGACAGAAAGCGGTTCTGCCCAATGCTTTTATACCAGCGAGAAGCTGACCCTTACCGACCTGCTTGGAAGGTCAGCAATGGCTGTCCTACATGATCAGGGCCATCCTCTCTTTGGGGAGTCGCTATCCGTTCCTACGGTTGTCTCTCATGCGGTTTGGACCGAATCCGCAGGCGCTACGATAGCGTACGTGGATAGCGCAGCAGGAGGGATGTGTCATGAATCTCGCTGAATTGCAACTTCCAGATCCTTTCGACGAGCCGCGTTTGGATACAGTGCCTGATTCTGTCAAGGTCCAAATTGCTGAGGTGGCAGACGCTCTTTTACAGGAGGGGCATTGCCCTACGCCCCAGCGGGTCGCTGACGCCATGGGTCGTTTGGCGGTTGATGTGAATTCTGAGTGGCTGCCAGTGATGCTGATGACGCACTGGCGATTTCGACTGGATGAGATCGATCCCTTCGATGTTGAGGCGTTATATAGTCATTGGCAGCAAGCCCCGGTCATCGATCATCCCTGGCGTTGTTATTTGGCTGGTCTGATCTCGGGCATGGTGGTGAGTTCGGTCGGTGGGTATGTCCGGCTAAATGAGGGCTCGAACCTTACTGGGATTCGATGCTGAATAGCTTGTATGGCTGATTCACTATCGATTGTGCTGTCGTATAGGCGTTGGTGCAGGAAGGCTCGCCTTGATGGCTGGAGCGCTTGACGATCCTTGTATGAAAGCTTTTGAGATCTGGTATGAATGTGAACCTCCTGTTTCGTTGGCTTGGGCTACTGCTTTTCGGATGGTTGGTAGGTTGTGCGGTTCCACCGCCCATTGATGATCCGATTCAGGATGCGAATTTCCAGGGACCCCCTTTGGCGGTGGTGCGCGCCCAGCCCGATGCGTTTCTCCAAATGCCGGTTCGCTGGGGCGGCGCCATTGCACGGGTGGACAACCGGCGCGAAGTGACGGAACTGGAAATCGTTGAACAGCCTTTAAACAGGCGTGGTTGGCCTATCGCCGACGATGACAGTGCGGGACGCTTTCTTGCCCAGATTCCTGGCTTTCTGGATCCGGCTATTTACGCCGTAGGACGGTCGATTACCGTCGTAGGTCTCCTGACGGGTACAACACCGGGTCAGGTAGGCGACTATCGCTATACTTTTCCCGTAGTGACCGTGGATCACCATCGGCTTTGGCCGGAGCGCCGCACGCCCGAAGTGATTTATGTTCCGGATCCATACTGGTATGGTCCTGTTTATCCTTGGGGCTACCGGCGAGGGTTCTGGTAGTGATTCCGGAATCTTTCGCACTGAAATTTCGCGGGGGCGAGGCCATACCGGGTCTCTAATGGCCGAACCCATTAATCGCCAGAATGCGGCGCCGCTGGACATTGGATGCGCCATTGGATAACGATGTTGAGACGAGTCATCAACACATCGGTGGCAGTACCGCATCATGCATCAAAAAAGAGGTAATTCGCTTGACAGCGGCTCCGCTTTCTGGTCTGAATAATCCCTCATTTATTGAACGGACTGCTGACCAGGAGTCTCCTCATGAATGGCTTAAGTGCTGTGGATCATTTTCTTTTGGCGCGCAACCAGCGCAACCATGAGCAGTGGCTGGAGCAGACGGTATTTCAGACGCGGGAGCTGCGAGAACAGTTAGCTGATCAAGCAGGTGCTCACCAAGGATATCGGGCGATTGTGCGTACTCTTTTAGAAGCCCATAAAAACCATGATTGGGCCTCTATCGAGGCGATCCTTGGTAATCACAACACCCGCACCGCAGTCTATCAAGCGGCATACTTGCCAACTTACAATAGTCTGAAACCCACCTAATTAATCAGGTGTTTTGCCTCCACCCATCGGCTTCACCTTTGCCAATCCCATCCCCGTTTTTGGCGGAGAGCCGGCCAGATGACCGGCTGCGTTCAATCCAGTTTGCTTGGCTTCGGCGAGAGCATGACGGGTTCCGTGATAAAGCTCATGGTGATCCAGCGCGCTTTCTATTTGCCCGCCGACCCAACGCAGCGCAGCGTCCGGCAACCGATGGATCAGCGAGAAGGAGCGCAAGGTCAGATCCACTGCCAGCAGGACAAACAGGATCAACAGGCCGATCAGGATCACTGGGCCGGTGGTGTTGCCACTGGCGGCATTGATGGCCGCTACGGTAAAAGCGCCGGTGACCAGCGACAACATGTAATAACTGACAGTGACGGCGGCGAGCAGGCCAAACAGCATGAGGACGGGCTGCAACAACAGGGAAAACAGCATGAGCCAACCAGTCATGGTTTCCGCAGTTAGACCCTTACCGTTTTTCAGAAACCAGATCGCCCAAATCGGCGCGGCGAGCAGCGCCTCGAATACGCGCAGCAGCCAGTGCAGACCGGCCAGCGTCCAGATAATAAAGGGAGCCATCGGCAGGTAGATCGCTGCGGTGAGGGCAAAGCCCAACAACGCCAGCACTACGATACCGATTACCAGACCGGTCAGCGTGAACGCCCCGGACGGACTTTGGGCGGTGAGGAGATCGGTCAGTCCGCCCAATGCCTGGGCCAACCGACCCGCGCCAGAGGTGGTTGCGATCAACTTTGCCATACCCAACACGCCCAGTGCGCCGATCACGGTGGCAATCAGGGCATGCCCGATCCAGGCAATAGCGAAAATCGGATGGGTTTTGCCGATTAACGATTGGGTGATCCAATCCAGAGTGGCGCGCAGGAAGCCGCGTGATACGTCATCGATCATACTGTTATTCGGGTCGCCGGTGGTTAACCCCAAACCACCGTCGCTTTCGGCTTCCAGCACCACGGTTTCCAAACGCTTGAACAGTGGAGCATAGGTTTCAATATCCTCGCGCGGCAGTTTTTCCCATATCCGAATGGGGTAGGGTTCCGGCACGTTGAGGGCTAATTTGTTCATGTAGTCGGTCAGAGCGGCGAGCCGGTAGAACCAACTCCCTGCGGTGAACCAGCCTTCCGCTTGGGCGCGGGCGGTGAACTCGGTGAAAGCGCGCTGGCCGCTGAGGTCAACCGCGCCGACGATCAGTCCTTGCAATCGGATGGTGTAATGCTCGGCGGCGGCATCGATGACGCTGAGGCAGCGCCCGCTGGTCAGGGTTCCGGTAGCGGCGCCCGCGCACTCACCCAGCTCCGCTGCCCCAGCGACAATCTTCTCGGCCAGGGGCTCCAATTCCTGGCGCAGCGCCAAGGCGCTGATGTCATGCGCGTTCATCAGCGCTTGACTGAAATCCCGGCGCACATCGGCGCCAAATCCCAGCAAGTCGGCCACCCAGTGCAGAAACCCATCCAGCGCATCGAATCCGGTAGCGCCCTGCCGGGGATCGATGCCTTCGGCTGGCTCTCGGATCACATAGCCGCCGCAGGCTGCTTCGCCCAAATCTGTCACCGACCAACGGGCGCTGCGTTCAGTGTTGACCCCTAATGCACTGGAATCGCTGTTAAAAGTAACAACGTACTCTGAGGTTCCTCGTGCAGGAAGGTCGTTCACTATCTTTTCGCAGACGTTTGAGGCGAGCATCGCCACGGCTAACTGACGCGCCTGAGGCGGCGGCGGTTGGGTATACAACGTTGTTTGAGTGAACCGATCAACAGCCTGGCTCCACACGGCATCGGCTAATCCGGCTCCGCTCAAGCTGACCCACAGCACCCCGATCTGCGCCAGACTGTAGCCATTCACCATGGGCAGTAGCAGGCCCACCGCCATTACCAGGCGCAACGGTGTCCAGGTGGTGGACCGCTCTTGACCCAGCGCTTCTCCTTCATGCGCCGTGTCGAGTAAAGCGACGATGGCCTTAACGAACAGCAATAGACCTAACACCAGCAGCAGGAAGCTGTTGAACAGGCGGAACAGACCCCCGAATGCGCCTTCATCCTCGACCCCGATCACCGTGGCGAAACGCACTTTATCGACGACAGCTCCTAAAATACCGCGCAAGAGCCGGACGCTGACATCTTCCGAATCAGGTTGCAAAATGTCGGTAGAAACCATCGCCTCCTGCGCCAACACGATCAATGGGGTGAACAATACAGCGAGGCCCAAGAGCCAGGATAACCTGTGCAGGCGTGTGGGCAAGAGGGTCGAACGCAACATGAAGGACCTTCCTCAATACAATGAAGATTGAATATTAGAGTGTGTAATCATCGGGGAGGGGAGGCGGCCACCAATCGGTAGGGCGTCGAAGAAACCAGCGCGGCGCATTGAGGGTGCGCCTGCGAATCCGCCAGCATCGATATGCAGGCGGCAACGCCAATCCAGCGAGGGCAAACGCGGCGCCCAAGCTGGCGCTTGCACTGGCCGCATGGCCCAACCACCCTTGATGCAGAAGGATCAGGCCGCTGATCCCGACTCCCACTAACCAAGCCCGCGCCAATAAGGCATCTGCGGCGTATTGTTGGCGCAAGTCGTTCACGGTGAGTCCGGCCTGGATCACGACCTCGGCCCAAGTGGTGGGAGACGCCGCAGGATCGGTTTTGGCGACTGATTGGGTCGACCGCTGCTCCTGCAGATCGATGATCATCTGGTTGATCCAGGCGCGCGTGGCGCGGTGCAGGGTGACGTCGCCTACCAGATCTTCACTGCGCGCGCGCACGTAGCGGCCAAGTACAGCGTGCACTTTTTCACGGGGCTTGGAGAGGAGGGGGGCGAAACCGTCTTTAACCATGGCTGAATCGCCTTTGCGTTGAAAAATTAACTTTGTTATATTATATT
>JAGRHM010000283.1 GCA_020445005.1 Candidatus Competibacteraceae bacterium
CGCGACGCGCCGAGAACCTGAAGTTGGCAACTCGCGCCCCGTTCGTCGGCGCTGCGCGCCGACGAACGAGTAGTAGACCCCCGAAATGGGGTCTTTTTCTACACCAGACGGTGTATAATCAGGCGATCCTAGTCATATGTCCCAAGGTTGTCAATGGTTTCCATAAAATATGCCCCCCTATCTCCAGCGGCACCGGCCTCGCCTCAGCCGCCGAAGCTGCTGGACCAGGTTCGCAACAAGATCCGTTTCAAACATTATAGCCTTCGCACTGAACAAGCTTATGTCCACTGGATCCGCCGCTTTATTCTGTTTCATAACAAGCAGCATCCAGCCGGGATGGGCGCGCGGGAGGTGGAGGCCTTTCTCACGCATCTGGCGGTCATCGGCAAGGTAGCTGCTTCGACCCAGAATCAGGCGCGCAGCGCTTTGCTCTTTCTTTATAAGGATGTTCTGGAGCACCCTTTGCCCTGGATGGACGACATTGCCCCAGCCCAGCGTCCGCAACGGTTGCCCACAGTTCTGACCACGACGGAAGTGAAAGCGATCCTGGATCGACTTACAGATACTCATGGCTTGCTGGCGCGCTTGCTCTATGGAACGGGAATGCGCCTTATGGAAGGGTTCCGGCTGCGCGTGAAAGATCTGGACTTTGAACAGCGCCAGATTCTCATTCGCAATGGTAAAGGGTTCAAGGACCGGATCACGATGCTGCCGGATACGCTGATTGAACCGCTGAATCACCACTTGGATCGAGTCAAGACCCTGCACCAGGAAGATCTGCAACAGGGTTATGGCGCGGTGTACCTGCCTGACGCTCTGGAGCGGAAATACCCCAACGCCAATCGCGAATGGGGTTGGCAGTACGTGTTTCCGTCCCGGAACCTCTCGGTCGATCCCCGTTCCGGAGTCACCCGCCGCCATCATGCCGATGAGAAGGGCCTCCAGCGCGCCATGCAACAGGCTGTGCGCGATGCCGGTTTGACCAAACACGCCACGCCGCACACCTTGCGCCACAGTTTCGCCACTCACCTCCTGCACATCGGCTATGACATCCGCACCATCCAGGAATTGCTAGGCCACAAGGACGTGAGCACGACCATGATTTACACTCATGTCCTGAATCGTGGCGGACGCGGCGTGCTGAGTCCGCTCGACGCAATCTGATCGATCAACTTGGCCGCAGATAGTAAATGATGCCTTGAAGGCAGGCGTCAGCAAGCAGAAATCCTGGCCTGGACTACTGGAGCGTCAGATTTTGAATCAGGAAACCTTCTGGAATAGTGTGGAACAGCGAATCAGCGCGGCCACAGGCAGGTCCTTCATCGCCCGTCAACGCCGCGCTATCGGTGGTGGCTGCATCAATCAAGCCTGGCGGGTTAGCGACATTGATCAAGCGTATTTCGTCAAAATCAACGTCGCCTCCGGTTTACCGATGTTCGAAGCCGAGGCGGCTGGCCTGGCCGAACTGGCGGCCAGTGGCGCCGTTCGCGTTCCAGAACCAATCGGCTGGGGGAGTGCGGCGGGGCAGGCTTACCTGGCGCTGGAATATTTGCCGCTCGGTGGGAGCGGGTCGGGGCAATCAATGAAGACCCTCGGCCGGCAACTGGCCTTGCTGCACCGTCAGCCGCGACCGTATTTTGGCTGGCAACGGGATAACACGATCGGCTCGACGCCGCAACTCAATGAGCGCGCCGAGGACTGGATCACCTTCTGGCGCGAGCGACGGCTGGGCTTCCAATTGCAACTGGCCGCCCGTAACGGTCATGGCGGCGCGCTGCAACAGCAGGGGGAGATTTTACTGGAGCAGTTCGCAGGATTGTTCGCGGGCTATTCGCCGACGCCGTCCCTGCTGCATGGAGACTTATGGGGCGGCAACACAGGTTGCGCGACCAGCGGCGAACCGGTGATTTTCGACCCGGCCGCGTATTACGGCGACCGGGAAGCCGACTTGGCGATGACGGAATTGTTTGGCGGCTTTCCAGAAGGGTTTTACGCGGCTTATCAGGAGACCTGGTCGCTGGATGCCGGTTATCCGCAGCGGCGAACCTTGTACAACCTTTATCACATTCTCAATCACCTCAACCTGTTTGGCGGCGGATATCGCTCGCAGGCGGAACGGATGATCCAACAGTTGCTGGCGGAATTAAAGTGATCTCAAGGCGTAGTCGGCTCCGGCTCCAACCGCCCCCGGAATACTGCGTAATACAGCACCGGAATAAACACCAGCGTCAACAGGGTCGAGACTAGAATCCCGAAAATCAGCGAGATAGCCAGACCGCGAAAAATGGGGTCATCCAGAATAAACAGCGCCCCCAGCATCGCCGCCAGCGCGGTCAGAATAATTGGCTTGGCGCGCACCGCGCTGGAACGGATCACCGCCTCCTCAAACGGAACGCCGCTTTCCACCTCCAGATTGATGAAATCCACCAACAGGATCGAATTACGCACGATGATCCCGGCCAGCGCGATCATGCCGATCAT
>JAGRHM010000284.1 GCA_020445005.1 Candidatus Competibacteraceae bacterium
GCTGGATGAGGCCGATGAAATGCTGCGCATGGGTTTTATCGACGATGTGGACTGGATTTTGGAGCAAACGCCGGAGGAGAAGCAGGTTGCGCTATTCTCGGCCACCATGCCCGAACCTATTCGCCGGGTGGCGCACCGTCATTTGCGCGATCCCCGCGAAGTCAAGATCGAAACCCGCACCGCCACAGTCGCTACCGTTCGGCAACGCTACTGTCAGGTCAGCGCTCAGCACAAGCTCGATGCGCTGACCCGGGTTCTGGAAGTCGAGGACGCCGACGCCATTCTGATTTTCGTGCGCACCAAGATCGCCGCCACCGAGCTGGCGGAACGCCTGGAAGCGCGCGGTTATCCGAGCGCGGCGCTGCATGGCGATATGACTCAGGCGCTGCGCGAGAAAACCATCGAGCAATTGCGCGGCGGCAATCTTGATATCGTGGTCGCCACCGACGTTGCGGCGCGCGGGCTGGATGTGCAACGCATCAGCCATGTCATCAATTACGACATTCCCTACGATACCGAAGCCTATATTCATCGCATTGGCCGCACCGGACGGGCAGGCCGGGCGGGCGACGCCATTCTGTTTATCGCGCCTCGCGAACTGCGCTTGTTGCGCGCAATTGAAAAGGCGACCCGGCAACCGATTGAACGGATGCCGTTACCGACGCCGGAGGCGATTACTGGTCACCGCTTGGCCCAGTTCAAGCAACAAGTCGGCGAAGTTTTTAATGGCCAGGATCTGGGATTTTTCCAGGAGCTGATCGTCGAAATCGAACGAGAACAGGAAATGAGCGCCCATGACATCGCCGCAGCGCTCACCTACCTGGCGCAGCGCGATCGACCGTTCCAGTTCGAGGATGCGATTCCCAAGGATGCGGAGAAGGAGCGCGAAAGACCGCCGGGACGGTCAACCCGCGAAGGGCGCGCAAACCGGGGCGAGCGGTTTTCGAGAGATTTCAGTGACTTTGACAAGATTCGCTACCGGATCGATGTGGGCCGTGAACACGGTGCAACGCCGCAGAATATCATGGGCGCTATTGCCAACGAGGCGGGCATTGAAGGACGCTATATCGGGCGTATCGAAATTCATGACGACTACAGCACCGTGGATCTCCCTGACGGGATGCCCCCGGAGATTTTCCGGCATCTCAAGCGGGTGCGAGTGCGGCAACAGATGTTGAATATCCGCCGGTTGGATGGCGCCGAACCTGAGCGGAAGCGGCCAGGAAAGCCTAAAACCGAAAGAGGCTCCAATCATTGGGAACCGGCGGTCGAACGAAAACCCCACCGCCGGCGTTCGGCTCAACCAACGGTGGATTGATTATTTGGCTGCTATACCCTGCGTAACAGGGGTTGGAGGGATTTTGGCTATTCCTGAAGCTCAAGCAGATGCTAAATCCCGATCTGCAAGAACCGGCCTCAGCGCTGAAATCATCCTAATGTCATTGTGATTACCCGGTTCCGATGTGTTGCCGCTCCTGATTGAGAAAATCCGGACGCGGGATGCCTGGCGCTTGACCCGTCGGATCACCCGAAAAGTCTTGGCGCATGCCTTGGATATTTTCATAAACTGGCAAACCGGTTGGTCAG
>JAGRHM010000005.1 GCA_020445005.1 Candidatus Competibacteraceae bacterium
AATCGGCGCTGCCGGCGCGTCAGCCGGGCAAATTGCCGAACATTTTGGTCTGCCGCTACCGACCCTGTCGTTTCATCTCAAAACGTTGCAACATGCGGGTTTGGTGCAACGCAACCGGCAAAGTCGCCTGCTGATCTATTCCGCGGATTTCACCACCATCAACGCCGTGCTGGGGTATTTGACCGAAAATTGCTGCGCCGGACATCCCGAAGACTGTGGGATACCGGTCACTCGTGAAGCATGATCGCCCCGGCGGTCCTCCTGAAAATTCTCACCATTCACTGGAGCCCCCATGACCCAAAATACCTTTAAAGCCTTGGTTCTAACCCAGGAAGACAAAAAAACCATCGCTACGATCAAGCAACTGACCGTTGACGATCTGCCCGAGGGCGATGTGCTGGTGGCGGTGGAATACTCCTCGCTCAATTACAAGGACGGCTTGGCGGTAACTGGCAAGGGTAAGATCGTGCGCCAATTCCCGATGGTGCCGGGCATTGATTTAGCCGGTACCGTGCTGGAATCCAGCGATCCAGACTATCAAGTCGGTGACAAAGTAGTATTGACTGGTTGGAGCGTAGGCGAGCGTTACTGGGGTGGTTATACGCAGAAAGCCCGCCTCCAGGCGCGCTGGCTCGTGCCGCTGCCCACCGGAATGGATACCCAAACGGCGATGGCGATCGGCACCGCCGGCTTCACCGCCATGTTGTGCGTCATGGCCCTGGAAGAAGCGGGCATGACGCCCGGTAGCGACAAGCCCCTCCTGGTGACCGGCGCCAGCGGCGGGGTCGGCAGCGTGGCGGTCGCCTTGCTCGCCAAGCTGGGCTATACGGTGCATGCCGTCAGCGGTCGTCCAGAGACCGAGAGTTATCTGCGCGGGCTAGGCGCGACCGGCTTTATCAGCCGGGAGGAAATGAGCCAGCCGCCCAAACCCCTGGAAGCGCAGCGTTGGGCCGGGGCAGTGGATACCGTCGGTAGCGGTATGCTGGCGCGGGTGTTGGCGGAAGTCGATTATGGCGGGGTGGTGGCGGCCTGTGGTCTGGCTGGCGGCGCGGATTTACCGACGACCGTCATGCCCTTCATTCTGCGCGGCGTCAAACTGCTCGGCGTGGATTCGGTCATGTGTCCCCTGGCCCGGCGCAAGCAAGCCTGGGAACGCCTGGTTCGGGATCTACCCAGCAACGCCCTGCAAAGCATCTCCCATGTCGCCTCGCTGGAAGCAGTGCCCCAATTGGCTGCGGACATTATCGCCGGTCGGGTGCGTGGCCGGACGATTGTGGATGTCAACGCTTAAGCCTGTATAAACGTGGAATCCCCCCGGCCCCCCTTCTTCAAAGGGGGGAGCTTCTGCGCTGACCCTATCAGCTATATTCGCTAACATAACGAGAATTGGTATAAGATTACCGGTAAGCAGGCTCCTCAAAGGGAATATTCATTATGGCCTACAGCGACTTCACGTTAAAAAGGGTCAAATCGGAATTAAACCTGAAAATTATTGAAAATCAATCCATATTCTCCGATGTTCAGAGCATCGGAATCAGTGATTACCTCAAGGAAACTTTGAAAAGAAATGTGCCTTTAGCATTAGCCATCAATACTGAAAAAGCCCGATCAGAACTGATTATTATCAACATTCTTATGGAAGTTAAGCAGATGTTTTCAGATCGGGTCAGCCTGTTTTCTGGAATTGATTTTAATATCGATAAGGAAAGAGGATTAGCTGGATTCTGTGATTTTATCCTCAGTAATTCTTCTGAACAGTTGTATTTGGATAGTCCAGTCATCGCCATTGTGGAAGCCAAGAATGAAAATATCATCGCTGGCTTGGGACAGTGTATTGCGGAAATGTACGCTGCTAAAATTTATAATGAAAAAGAAGGACGTGATTTGCCCTGCCAGTATGGAGCCGTTACCACCGGGGATGAATGGAAATTCATCAAATTGGAAAACGATACGGCAGCCATTGATCTGGATGTTTATTATGTCAGTGAAATCGATAAAATCATTGGGATTTTAGCTGCGATGGCTCAGCAGCGCGTTTAACTAACCGTCCGTATTCTTCTCGCATCACCGCCGCCGCTGGCGCATGAAAAACCGGTACAGCACCGGCACGACAAATAGTGTTAGCACTGTCGAGAACGCCAATCCCCAGACGATGCTGGCTGCGACCGGTCCCCACAGCAGCGACTTGCCCGCCAAACCGAACGCCAGCGAGAACAGCCCGGCGATGGTGGTGCCGGTGGTCATTAAAATGGCGATCACCCGCCGCCGCGCTGCATAGAGCGTGGCGTGCAATGTTCTCATGCCACTGGCCCGGCGGGCGTTGGCTGCGTCGATCAGCACGATTGCCGCATTGACCGCGATTCCGGTCAGGGCGATCACCCCATAAAGGGTGTACAGAGACATGGGATTGCCGGAAACCAGCAGGCCCAGGGTGACCCCGGTGAACGCCAGCGGCACGGTGACCAGGATCAGGAAGGGTTGGAAATAGCTGCGGAACTGGGCAGCCAGAATCAGGTAGATCAAGCCTACTCCGAGCAGAAACAACGGCCCCATGGCGTCCAGCGATTCATTGATGTCGTCCAGTTCGCCCGAAAAATCGAGATCAGCATTGGGGTAGCGCGCCCGAATTTTTTCCCACTCGGCGCGTAGCTCGTTATTGGCCGACAGAGTGTTGTTCAATTCCGGGTCGAGATCAGCCTCCACGGTAATGGCCCGGCGCAGGTTCCAATGCCGGATCAGGCCGAGACTCTCGCCTTCCTCGGCAATCAATAGCGCCCCTAAGTTCGTGGTTCCGCCGCCGGGCAGGGCGATGGGGTCGTCCAGCAATTCCTCGACTCGAACGACAGTGCGCGGCGCGGCGCGCACCCGCAGTTCCACTTTCTCACCTTGGTCGCGCAGATCGGCGACGACTTCGCCATCCAGATGTAACCGCACCAATTGGGCAACCAGCCCCGGATCCAGTCCGGCGTTTCGCGCGGCGTTCACATCGACTTTTAAACTCAGCTCCGCCCGTCCGGTGATGTCGTTATCCACCACGTCGCGAGCGCCGGGAATCCGGGAGACAATTGTTTTGACCGCATCGGCGGCGGTGCGCAGTTCCTGACGATCATCGGCGCGCACCTTGACGTTGATCGGCTTGGCGGTGGGCGGACCGCCGGACAGCTTGAGAAAGGAAATCGTCGCCCGGCCCGGAGTGCTGGTGACCGTTTCGCGCATATCTTCGATGATGGCGTCCAGCTCACGCATACCCGGCTTCGCCGGATTGAGCGACACGGCGATTTGGCCATACTGATCGCCATACAGCACCTCAGTCTCCGTGAACTGGACGCCCGCCAGCGAGATGACCGAACGCGCCTCACCCATGCGCAGCTCAGAACGCACCCGTGCTTCCACCGCCTGGGTCTGGCGCAGGGTTTCCTTCAGCGGAGCGTCTGCCGGCATGTTGACATTGACGTAGTACAGGCGGATAGGATCGAAGGCGAAGAACTGGAATTTCACCCATCCCGCACCTACCGCCGCGCCCGCGCCGATAAATAACGCCAAGGCTAAACCCAGATAGCGCACCGGATAGCGCATGACCCGCACCAGCATTCGGGTGTATTTCAGGCGCACCCAGCGGGTCCATCGTTCGCGCAACTTCTGGGTTTTTGAATGACTGATGGCGCGACGACCGAGGGCGCTCACATGGGCAGGCAACATCCAGAATGCCTCAATCAAACTGACCGCCAGCCCTACGGTTACCACAAAGGGAATGACAAACATGAACTTGC
>JAGRHM010000285.1 GCA_020445005.1 Candidatus Competibacteraceae bacterium
TCGCATTAACCGGCAGCAATGGCAAAACCACGCTCAAGGAAATGATTGCCGCCATCTTGCGAGTGCGCGGGCTGACCCTGGCGACCGAGGGCAATCTGAATAACGACATCGGTGTTCCGCTGACCCTGTTGCGTTTGCAAGGAGAACACGCTTACGCGGTGATTGAAATGGGCGCCAACCATCATGACGAAATCGCTTACCTGACCAGATTAGCCCAGCCAGATGTGGCGATTATCAATAATGCCGGCCCCTGCCATTTGGAGGGTTTTGGCGATGTCGCCGGCGTGGCGTATGGCAAGGGCGAGATTTTTCAGGGACTGGGCGCAGACGGCGTAGCGATCATCAATCGTGATGATCCTTATGCGGATTATTGGGTGGGTTTGAACGCCGGGCGAAAAGTCGTCGATTTTGGCCTCGATCAACCAGCGGCGGTGAGTGGACGCATTCTGGACGCGGCGACCGCGCGTTTTCAACTCACCACGCCCGCCGGTGAGATCGAGATTCATTTGCCGATACCCGGCGCACATAACATCCGTAATGCTCTGGCGGCGGCGGCGGCGGCGCTGGCGGTGGGCGCGACTCTGGATGAGGTGCGTCAGGGTTTGGAAGGGTTGCAGGGTGTTGGCGGACGGATGCAGCGCTTGCGCGGCCAGTATGGCGGCGCGGTGATTCATGACGCCTACAATGCCAATCCCGCCTCGCTGGCGGCGGCGTTGCAGGCGGTCGGCGCTGAACCCGGTAACAAATGGCTGGTGCTGGGCGATATGCGGGAATTAGGTCCAACAGCGGAGGCGTTGCACGCGCAATCCGGACAGGATGCTCGCGCGGCAGGATTCAAGAAAATGTATGCGCTGGGCGAGCATAGCCGGGCGGCGGTCGATGCCTTCGGTATGGGCGGAGCGCATTTTACAACGGTGGAGACGCTGATCGCGGAACTGGATCGCGCGCTCCAAAATGAAGAGGAAGCGCCAGTGGTGCTGGTGAAGGGTTCACGGGGGATGCGAATGGAACGGGTGGTCATGGCGCTGGCAGCGCCGGGTGAATACAGGGAACAGGGGGGGCACGGCTGATGCTGGTCTTGCTCACCGAGTGGCTGACGGAAAATATCTATACCGGTTTCAATGTCTTTCAGTATCTGACTTTACGGGGGATTCTCGGTACTCTGACAGCGCTGTTCATTTCCCTGATCATCGGGCCGGCCATGATCCGACGCTTGAGCCGTTATCAGATCGGCCAGCACATCCGCGAGGACGGACCCAAGAGCCACTTTTCCAAGGCAGGCACGCCGACCATGGGTGGGGCGCTGATTTTGGTGGCCATCGCGGTAGCGACGTTGCTCTGGGCGGATCCGCGCAACCGCTATGTCTGGATTGTGCTGCTGACCACGCTGGCCTTCGGCGCAATTGGCTGGGCGGATGATTACAAGAAGTTAATTCTTCGCAACTCCAAAGGCTTGTCAGCGCGCACTAAATATTCCTGGCAATCCTGCGTCGGCTTGTCGGCGGCGTTGTTGCTGTATTTCACTGCGCAGACTCCGGTGGAAACCGATTTGATCGTCCCTTTTTTCAAGAGCGTGGCGGTTAATCTCAGCTGGCTGTTCATCCCGCTGACTTACTTCGTGATCGTCGGCTCCAGTAATGCCGTCAATCTCACCGACGGTCTGGATGGCCTGGCGATTGTGCCGACCACGATGGTGGCTGGGGCGCTGGCGGTCTTTTGCTATGCCTCGGGTAACCGGATTTTCGCCGAATATCTGGGAATTCCGCATGTACCGGGCGTTGGCGAACTCATGGTGTTCTGTGGAGCGCTGGTGGGCGCCGGGTTGGGATTTCTCTGGTTCAACGCCTATCCAGCCCAAGTGTTCATGGGTGATGTTGGCGCACTGGCATTGGGCGCAGCGCTAGGCGTGGTCGCGGTGGCGGTGCGTCAGGAACTGGTGCTGTTTGTGATGGGCGGAGTGTTTGTCATGGAGACGGTGTCAGTGATCCTGCAAGTCGCCTCGTTTAAGCTCACCGGTCGACGCATCTTCCGCATGGCGCCTTTGCATCACCATTTCGAACTCGAAGGCTGGCCGGAACCCCGAGTAATCGTCCGTTTCTGGATTATCACCATTGTGTTGGTGCTGTTTGGGCTGGCAACGTTGAAGGTTCGGTAGAGTACATGTTGCAACTGGACGGAATGACCCTGGTAGTGGGACTTGGCAAGAGCGGCTTGTCAGGCGCGCGGGCGCTGCATGCGCTAGGCGCAGCCTTCGCCGTGGTCGACAGCCGGGTCGATCCTCCGGGGTTAGCGGCTTTTCAGGCGCAGTTTCCGGAGATTCCCTGTCATCTTGGCGACTTCAATCCAGCATGGTTTAACCGTGCAACGCGGTTGCTGGTCAGCCCTGGCGTTGCAGTAAAAACGCCCGTGATCGCCGAGGCGGCGGCGCGCGGCGTACCCGTTTGGGGCGACATTGAATTGCTGGCGCGTCTGACCGATACGCCTATCGCGGCTATCACTGGCTCTAATGGTAAAAGCACCGTTACCACGTTGCTGGGATCAATGGCCGAGCGCGCCGGGGTTCGAGCGGCGGTGGGCGGCAATCTCGGCATGCCGGCGCTGGACTTATGGCTGGAGGCCGACCGACCCGAGTTGTACGTGCTGGAACTGTCCAGCTTTCAGCTTGAAACAACTCATAGCCTGAATGCGCGCGTGGCGACGGTGCTAAACATCAGTCCCGATCATTTGGACCGTTACGACAGCATGGAGGATTACATCGCCGCCAAACAGCGAATTTTTCGAGGACATGGCGCAATGGTGGTGAATGCCGACGATCCGGTCGTCATGGCGATGGTTACGCCGGATCGAGAGATCGTGCGCTTCACGTTGGAAGAACCGGATGAGGGCGGCTTTGGTCTGCGCCGGGCGAGCGGCGAGACCTGGCTGGCCTACGGCCAGGAACCCTGGATTGAAGCGTCGGCGTTAAAAATCAGTGGCGACCATAACCTGGCTAACGCCCTGGCGGCCCTGGCGATGGGTCACGCACTCGGTTTGCAGCGGGGAGGAATGCTCGCGGCGTTGCGGGAATTCACGGGTCTAGCACATCGCACGACGTTGGTGCGGGAGCGTAACAGGGTGCGCTGGTTTAACGATTCCAAAGGCACCAATGTCGGCGCAACAGTAGCCGCGGTGCGCGGTCTGCCGGGCCAGGTGGTGCTCATCGCTGGCGGCGAAGGCAAGAATCAGGATTTTACGCCATTACGCGCGGCGCTGACTGGCAAAGCACGCGCCGTCGTGCTCATCGGTCGGGATGCGCCGCTGATCGCGGCCGCTTTGGGCGACAGTGTTCCAATCCATCCCGCCACCAATATGGAGGAGGCAGTAGCGCAGGCGGCGGAATTAGCGCAACCCGGCGATAGTGTGTTGCTTTCCCCCGCTTGCGCCAGTTTCGACATGTTTAACGGTTACGAGGAACGCGGCGCAGTGTTCGCCGGAGCTGTCAGGAGGCTTGCGCCATGTTGAATGTTGCTACGGTCTTGCATCGCGATAAAACGCCCCAGGCTGGCGAGAGCCGGGCTGCATTACCGTTTCCCGATCCGTGGATTTTGATGGCGGCTTTACTGCTACTGGCGCTGGGGCTCTTGATGGTGACCTCGGCGTCCATGCCGATCGCTTACCGTGAAACCGGCCAGCCTTTCTATTTCCTGATTCGGCAGGGCGCTTTTGTCCTGATTGGCCTGTTCGCCGCGCGAGTGATTTTCCAGATTCCCCTGGCGCGTTGGCGGCAGGCTAGTCCGCTGTTACTGATCACCGCTATGGGCTTGCTGGTATTGGTGCTAATACCCGGAATTGGCACGGAGGTGAACGGCAGTCTACGGTGGATTCGCATCGGTCCAATCAATATCCAGGTATCGGAAATCGCCAAGCTGTTCACACTGATTTACGTGGCCGACTACCTTAAACGACATGGCGAAGAATTACGGACGGCCGATTTCCGGGTTTCGGCGCTAGCGCTCCTGCGACCCATGGCGGTGCTGGCGGTGTTGGCGGTATTGCTGCTGCTCGAACCGGATTTCGGCAGCGTGGTGGTGTTGATGGCGACCGCGATGGGCATGGTGTTCCTGGCGGGCGTTAACCTCTGGCAATTTGGGACGCTGCTGGTTGGCACTTCGGCGGTGATGACGCTGCTGCTTTGGTCCTCTCCTTACCGGCGGGCGCGGCTAGCCAGTTTTCTCGATCCGTGGGCCGATCCCTTCTCCAGTGGTTTCCAATTAACCCAATCCCTGATTGCGATCGGGCGCGGCGAACTGTTCGGGGTTGGGCTGGGCGAAAGTGTACAGAAACTGTTTTATCTTCCGGAAGCGTATACCGATTTTGTATTGGCTGTGTTGGCCGAGGAGCTGGGTCTGGCCGGCATTCTGACCATTATTGCCTTGTTCGCGATCGTGGTCTGGCGGGCGTTTCATATTGGCCAACGGGCGGAACGACTAGGGAAAAAGTTCTCGGCCTGGCTGGCCTATGGCGTGGGTCTCTGGTTCGGTATCCAGGCTCTGTTCAATATGGGGGTGAACATGGGCGTTTTACCGACCAAGGGCTTGACGTTGCCGTTGATCAGTTATGGCGGCAGCAGCGTCGTGGTGATGTGCATGGCGCTGGCGTTTTTACTACGTATCGATGTGGAAATCCGGACCGGTAAGGGGCTTGGAGAATGAACTCACCTTCGGTGCTAATCATGGCCGGTGGTACGGGAGGGCATGTGTTCCCGGCGCTGGCGGTGGCCGAGCGGTTGCGGATGCATGGCGCGATGGTGACCTGGATGGGCGCTCGCCGTGGCCTGGAGGCGACCCTGGTCCCAAAAGCTGGCATTCCTATGGAATGGATTGAAGTCGCCGGCATGCGCGGCAAGGGACTGCGTCAGCGTTTATTAATGCCTGTCATGTTAAGCCGGGCGTTGTGGCAGGCCAATACAATCCTGCGCCGTCTGCGACCCACTGTAGTACTGGGCATGGGCGGGTTTGCCAGCGGTCCCGGCGGAATGATGGCGCGGCTCCTGGGAATTCCATTAATAGTGCATGAACAGAATGCTATTGCCGGTTTGACGAATCGCTGGCTGGCGCGCATGGCTGGCAAGGTGTTCGAGGCGTTCCCAGGGACATTTCCAGCGGTGCGGCATGCGGTGGCCGTAGGTAATCCGGTGCGTGAGTCGATTGCCAGACTTCCAAAGCCGGCAGAGCGATTCGCGGGTCGAGAAGGTCGGCGACGCTTGCTGGTGCTGGGGGGCAGCCAGGGCGCATTGGCGTTGAATCAGCTTGTGCCACAAGCTCTGGCGCTGTTAGGAGCAGACGAACGGCCGGAAGTATGGCATCAGGCGGGCGGCCGGTTGCATGAAGCAGCCGAGATTGCGTACCGGGAGACTGGAATAAAGGTTCGATTGACGCCGTTTATCGAAAACATGGCCGAGGCTTATGGCTGGGCGGATTTGGCGCTGTGCCGGGCCGGAGCGCTAACGATCGCCGAACTGGCGGCGACCGGCGTTGGCGCAGTGTTAGTACCGTTCCCCTTCGCAGTGGACGACCATCAAACCGCGAACGCCGAGTTTCTAGAGCGGGATGGCGCGGCTCTGGTCATTCAGCAGACGGAATTGACGGCGGAACGCCTGGCGGCGTTGCTACGGGAATTATTAAGTGACTGTGATCGATTGTTACGGATGGCCGAAGCCGCGCGGCGCCTGGCCAAAGTAGACGCTGATGAGCAGGTGGCGCTGGCTTGTCTAGAGCAACGCTAATCAATAAACGAAGGTGGATTGCGCTGCGCTGATCCACCCTGCAAAACTGACTACTGACTACTTCATTCATGGACAAACTGGCACTAGCCACTATCCCGGAAGCCTGGCGCGACATGCGCCGGATTCGCCATGT
>JAGRHM010000286.1 GCA_020445005.1 Candidatus Competibacteraceae bacterium
CCGCATGCCGCGCCGCCATGCCCTTAATCGCGTCATGTTGCCAGTCACAGAGTTGCAGAAAACGCGGGCGGTCACGATTGGCCAGATCCAAAAGATCGGTGACGATCCGTTCTCCTAACCCCATGCGTAAGGCCGACCAGGCGGCGTCGCGTAATACATTATCGCGAGCGGCGGTTGGTTGCAGGTCAGGGCAATCCACCACGCCGCGCACAAAGCCCGCCCATTCCGGCAGCAACTCGGTATCGTTTGGACGAATCGCCATCCGCGCCTGAAACAGGTCGACCGTACCGCTGGTTGAACTGCCCGGCGTGTAGCGGGCCGGGATGAATAACCCGCCCAACGCGCGTGGTTGCGCCAAGTCAATGGGAATAACCAGCAACGCCGGATCGGCGTAACGCTGGCTGAGAAAAGCCGCCAGCAGTTGTTCTCGCTCGACGGGATCGTTCCAACCCGGTTCATGCCAAGGCGCATTAACGGCGTTGATCGGGCCATAGCCGTTCAACAGGATCGGAAACGGCAGAAAATCGGCGTAGCGGCGCACCACTTGGCGGATCAAACGCCCGTCCAGAAAGTCGGTCCGGTCAGGCGCTAACGTGACCATAACCTGAGTGCCCGGTGGTTGCGCAGTCGCCGACCGAGCCTCCAGTTGATAATCTTCGCCACCATGATTGACCCAGCGCCAGGTTTGCAGCGCCCCAGACTTACGGGTGAGAACCTCGACCTGCTCAGCCACCACAAAAGCGGACAGTAAGCCGATGCCGAATTGCCCAATGGTCGCCACCGCCACATCGCGCGCCGCCAGTTCCTGAGCGTGATGACCGGTGCCAGTGCTGCCAATGACGCTTAGGAATTCCTCAATGTCGCACTGATCCATGCCGCTGCCGTTGTCGGTGAAGCGCAACGTCCGGTTCGCATCGTCCACATCAATACGGATTTCACCCGCCGGCTGCGGCGTGTGAACCTGGCGTAACTGGATGCTGTCATGAGCGTTTTGCAGCAGTTCACGAATAAACACTTCCGGTTCCGGGTACAGGCTTTTCGCCAGCAACCGGACCAGACCCTGAAAGCTGGTGCGCATCTTGGGCATGGGGAAACTCGCGGTTTGCGGTAAGCTAATCGTCGTTTACTTGCTTTTCACGAGTGCGACCGCCCGGTCCGTAGTCCCGTTGCAGAGGATGTGATTCCCACTCGATGATTGCGGTTTGAAGCTGTTATTATGGTTTCATTCGCAATAATGTGGTTTGAACGCGACCGATAGAATCACTTCATGTGGTCGAAAAAAACCGATGATTGCGGTTCGACGCCCCGATGATTGCAGTTCGCTGCAGATAGACGTTAGAAACTTTCCCATGTTGGGTTGTTATCTGGAAAGTTTTGGCAAGAAATCGGCGAAAGAACGCCTCACAGAATTTTCTCAGGTTTGGGCTTACAACCCTCCACTAGGCCGATTAAGAGGTAGTAGCTAGACTTTGATCCATCAGGAGTTTTTGTCTAACCTGTTCTTTAAATTGAAGCGACTCCTTCCATTCAGGAATTTCTTTAGCCAGCAAGTCAATCGACATGTCCAGATTCAAATCCTGTCGTAGAACCTTGTTGCAGATCACCGGTGCTACGGGGCCCATAAATTCGGTTAATACTTCTTTCAACACTTCCAGAGTCTGCTGGGAAAGTGTTTTAGCGGTCGTTTTAACTGCCCCCGATTTCGGAGAAGAAATACTGCCGCCACTGAGAAAATTAAAAATATCGGTGGTTGAAGGTTGCCAATCAGGGTCAGGAGTGACACTGCTGCTCTTGATAAATTGAAACCAGTTAGGTTTGATCTGCTGGATCAGCGATAGTGCTTCCGCCCCCCGCTTATTCTTATAAGACAAGGTTACGATGTTGCCGTTCAGAAGACCAATTCGGATCATTTGGCGATTTTCTGCCACAATAGTCATATTGCCAGAGAGTTTATCTTGAAAAATTTTCTGGAGTTCGGCTACTACTTGAGCCAAAGATAACGGTTGTGAATTGCTCATGTCAATTAACCTTAAATGGAATTTAGAAAATTGATACCTAAGTGACGATAAGTGCTAGCTCAATCAGCTTGTGACGGCAATGAAAGCGTCTTTATATGAAGGAGCTAGCATGCTGAATATTGACTATCCTTTTGATTGCCCCATCGTCCATTTTAAGCTGCGCCGCAATAGCTCAAAAGAATGAGCGAGTTCACCAATTTCGCTGCCATCCCGCTTAACGCTAATCTCTTGCTCAAGATTCCCCTTGCTTAGAACAACTGCTGCCTCCGTAATGCTTGCGATTGGCAGAAGAATGCTTCTCTTTACTAGGGTGTTAATTATTAGAAATATTAAGCTGAAAATCAAGGTAATTATCCCTACTGCTACAAGCCCGCGTTGAATCACTAAAGTGTTGACATCTGCTAATGGAACACCCAGGTTAATTGTGCCCACAACGCTGTCAGTTTGATAATTATAGCCGCTTGTCGTGCCGTACTTGCTAGTTATTGGCATAGGGGCGCTTTTCGGATCACCGTGGCATACCATACATTCTTTTTTAGCCACACTGGGGCGAGAGGAAACCAGAAACCGTTCGCCATTAATCTCGCCAATTTGTATTATTTCATCTAATTTTCTATCTTCACGATATTGATCTAATAATTTTTTTTCAAACGGCCCCGCCATATTTTTTAGATTCAATGGATTATCAGAAGCAACTTTAATGTAGTAGTTAGGTTGCCTTTTAATAAAATAGTTAGCCACCTTGCTTGTTGCCACAGCCCCAGACATTGTAGGTGATTGAAACATTTTTGCTTCCATGAGATCTGGGCGAACATCCTTTGAGATATACTCTCTCATAGAAGTAACCATATCCAACATTAATGTTAATTCTTTATTAGATTCCGCATGTACTTGGTACTGTGTGACCAAATAAATAATCGGAATGCTAATCATAATAGTGATGATATATAGCCAGACTATCGATTTACGAAATCGCTTTATTAAGCTATTTGTGATGACCGGTCCCATAGGATTTTTCTCGTTTGCCATTGCAGTTCTCCAATTTACCGATGTCAATTAGTGCGATGTTCGACCTTATCAGACAATCAGCTCCCTGAATCGAGGGTCTGGCTGATTGAGTACGTGGTTCACAAAAATCTGGGGAGTATGAGTTAAGATTTTTACATCATCATTCCATGTCCAGATTGTTTCGGATAAAACATGACCTTAGAAATATAAGCAAATAATGAGCCAATAATAAAATTTAAATAGGTGTTTGAATTTTAAATATTATTGTTTGATTGGGATCTCGATAGATTATTTTTAACAATTTTTGTTGTTAAAAATAAGGTAGATTTTTATTTTTTTAATATATTTCAAGTAAATGGATATTAACAATAAAAGTTGTAGATAACAACCGTTATTGTTAACTATCACTAATTCTCAAAAGGATTCTATCGGCCATCCGAGCACATGTTACCTCTGCTGCCAGGTTTCAAATAAAACACACAGACCGGATTCACACGGCACCGGATACGCGATATGACTGCGACACCGCATCCACCCGAGTTCGATAGTTCAGCCCTCAATGTCACTACTGTTAATCAATAAAAACAATATCTTGACCAGAGAACCCTAGCACTTTTGTGGTGGCGCGTCTACCTCGCCAGATTTTGATTGACTTGGATGAGCGCGCTGATAAAGTGGCGGCATGTTGGTGAAGATTACCACCTCAGGCAGCCGTCGCTACGTCCAATGGGTCGAGTCCTTTCGCGATGAAGGCGGGCCGGGTCAAGAAATGCATCTTGGCCACCCTCGGGCGGCTTGATCCACTGGACGGTGGACTCGATACCATCATCAACGGTTTGTTCAAAGCATGTTTGGAGCACTACCGGATGCGTTGATCGATGATCAAGCCCCGGTGGAGACTGTCGTCGCCGGTGTGCTGTGCCCGATGATCGCCCAGGATTTAGCGGTGGTCTTCTACGATCTGAAGACGATCCGCGCCGGAGGGTCGAGTACCCCCTTACAAGGGTAGGTTTTTTCACGTCTCTCCTTCTGGCAGTGGTAACGAAAAATCATCGGTGGTCATCAGGATCGCTGGCCAGGGTTCAGGGCAACCGTGACCGATGGGGAGTGGCTGATGATTGACCTGACATTCCGCACATCACTCAGCCATCTCCGGAATAAAGTAAAGACCGTGCTTCGGCGTACTCTATCGAGTCCACGCCCCACCACAACATGTAGGCAAGCTGCCAAAAGTCAGCATAAATTCTATTCTTAATAAATTGAATTAAAAGATATATTTCTAATTAACGAATTAGAAATCTAGTGTGCGGAATGTCGGGTTTACCATGTTCTCGCCAGCCTCTGCTTCCACGCCTCATCATCCCGGATACCCTGCGCTCATGACGACCCACTCTGTTTCCCCCGCCGAATTTGCCCCCTTGCGCCTACGCAAGAATGAAGATCGCCGGTTGCGCGCCGGCCACCTGTGGGTTTACAGCAACGAGATCGATGTGGAAGCGACGCCGCTGCGCAATTTCCAACCCGGTCAGCCGGTGGCCATTCAAGCCAATAACGGTCAATTCATCGGCACGGGCTATATCAATCCACATGTTCTGCTGTGCGCGCGCCTGGTCAGCCGCGATGTGGAGCATCCGTTGAACTCGTCGCTGCTGGTGCATCGTCTGAACGTGGCGCTGAGCTTGCGCGAGCGGATTTACGAGCGGCCCTTTTACCGGCTGGTCTATGGCGAAGGGGACGGGTTACCGGGTTTGATCGTGGATCGCTACGGCGATTTGTGCGTCGCGCAGATCACTACAGCCGGCATGGAGCGACTCAAGGACGAGGTGTTGGCGGCCTTGCAGAAAGTGCTGAAGCCGGCGGCGGTGCTGTGGCGCAATGACAGTCCCATGCGAGAGTTGGAAGGCTTGGATCGCTATGTCGCCGAGGCCGTGGGCGAGGTTCCTGAACTCGTCACCGTTGAGGAGGATGGTCTGCATTTCCAGGTCGCGCCGCGCACCGGCCAGAAAACCGGCTGGTTTTATGATCAGCGGGATAATCGCGCCCGGCTGGATCGCTACGTTCGCGACCGGCGGGTGCTGGATGTGTTCAGTTATGTCGGGGCCTGGGGTATTCGCGCTGCCGCGTGCGGCGCACGGGAAGCGCAGGTGGTCGACAGTTCCGCGCCGGCGCTGGAGTTGGCAAGGGCTAATGCCGCATTAAACAAGGTTAGTGAGCGAGTGCAGTTCCAGCAGGGCGACGCTTTTGAAGTATTGAAAGCGTTGCGCGAGGCCCGCGAACGCTTCGACGTGGTGGTCGTCGATCCGCCCGCTTTTATCAAACGCCGCAAGGATTTCAAGGAGGGGGCGCTGGCCTACCGGCGGCTGAATGAAATGGCCATGCAAGTCCTGGAGCGGGATGGTCTGCTCGTTTCCTGTTCCTGTTCGCAATTATTATCACGTGACCTGTTGATCCAGACCTTGTTGCAAGCCGCCCGGCATCTGGATCGCAATCTGGTGATTCTGGAGCAGGGGCGGCAGGGACCCGATCATCCTGTGCCGCCAGCCATTCCCGAAACCGAATATCTCAAAATGGTGTTAGCCCGGGTGTTGCCCGCTTAACGTCAACCGCAGTTCGGGGATCCGTGCAGAAACTTCCTGGAGTCTTCGCTGGATCAGTTTTTTTTGGGCGGCAGTTCCTCATAGCTGGGCAAGGCGTTCGGCTCGACGTACCAGGCCGCGCGGGATTCCCAGAAAATATTTTGAAAGGGGCCAATGCCGGGATGATCATCCAGGGAACCCGCTGGAACAACGACTGCTTTCCCACCTTTTGTCAACCACGGCAAGGAAGATCCACAGTGTTTGCAAAAAGAGGTCGCAAAATACTTCGCATCCGCCAGCTCATACCGGTTCACGCACTCCTCGCCGTCGAGCCACTGAAAGTCCTCGGGAGCGACCAATAAATTGGCTGCGAAGGCGCTGCCGGTAAACTTGCGGCAGCGCGAGCAATGGCAATACTGAAAGATGCCGAGATTACCGGTGATAGCGTAGGTAACCCGGTTGCAAAGACAACGTCCGGTAATTCTAGGGTTTGGCATGGTGGTTTCTCAGCAAGGCTATGAAATAAATTTTCATCATCGGAGATTAAGGACCCTTACATCATGACGCCAAAGATTATGAATGCTTATCATTAACTAGCCTGACTTTTCTCCCTCTGCTCCTCCAGGTGCTTGCAATCGATGCATAATTCAGCAGTGGGCCGCGCCTCCAGCCGACGCAGGCCAATTTCTACGCCACAACCTTCGCAATAACCATATTCGTCGTTAGCCAGGCGACCGAGCGATTTATCAATCTTGTGCAAAAGCTTACGCTCTCGGTCCCGCGCCCGCAGACTGATGGAAAACTCCTCTTCCTGACTGGCGCGATCGTTAGGGTCAGGCAGATTGAAGACCTCATCCTGCATACTGTTGACGGTGCGTCGGCCTTCTTCCATCAGTTCCTCTTTCCAGGCCAGCAGAATGGCGCGAAAATGGGCCTTCTGCCGGTCATTCATGTATTCCTCGTCTTGCTCCGCGCTGTAAGGCTTAAAACCTGCAAACGTGTCAGCCATGATCATTCGCCCTTCTATCGGTCATGCATATTAAGTTTAAGTCAATGATTTAAAAATGATCCGCAAGCTGAACCGACAGAAGTAGCGGTTCGGGGCCCGTGGATGCGCATAACAGCATAGAACATCCTGTCAGTGAATGCTGCCTGCATTCCGATCCCGACCATCAGGCGATGATCTTTGGCCTCAATCGTCGCTCAGGCAAGCGCGCAAGGCGTTGGCCAAACCTTCCAGCAACTGGAAATAAGCGTCAGGACCGTCAGATAGCTCAGCGCCGAGCGGATCGAGAATACCCAGTCGTGCATCGCTGCCACTGACCAGCGTCGCTGCCAGCGCCGGTTCAAACTGCGGCTCGCTGAACACGCAACGAACCTTGAGATCGCGCATGCGCGCCTGGATTACCGCGACGCGACGCGCGCCCGGCTGTTGCTCCGGATCGAGCACCACGGAACCGATCGCGCGCAAGCCATAGCGTTGCTCGAAATATTGATAGGCATCGTGGAACACCACATAGGGTTGCTCCCTGATGGGCGTCAGATCGGCAGCTAATTGCTGGTCCAGGCGGTTCAGGCGCTCAATGAGCGCTGCGCCGTTGCGTTCGTAATCGGCTTGATGGTTCATATCAACCGCGCTAAGCGCTTTGACAATCTGGCGGGTCATGGCAATAGCGTTTACCGGGTCTAACCAGATATGCGCGTCAACGCTGGTTGCGTGATCGTGATCATGCCTGTTAACCGCCTCGTCGGGCTGCTCGTCAGCATGACGATGCGTTTCCCATGCGCCGCCGGCGCGCAAAGGCAGCGTTCTGATGCCGGGCGCTTCCAGCAAGGCTTCTGTTCGCACACCACCTTGAACATTCTCCAGCGGCCTGATCAGAAAGTTCTCCAGATTCGGTCCGATCCAGAAGACGACTCGGGCCTGTTCAATGGCGCGCACATCCGAAGGCCGCAACCGGTAGTCGTGCGGAGAGACGCCGCCGGTCACCAGCAGGTGGGGTTCACCGATGCCTTGCATGACGCCGGCGACCAGTGAGTACACTGGTTTGATACTGACCGTTACCGGTAATCCAGCGGCGAATCCGGCCAGCGGCAACAGTAATATAATTCCCAGTCCCGTTTGCAGCCTTTTCAGAACGTGTGAATAAGGCGACATGACATGAATCCTCTTGTTATGTTATAGGTTCACGCGCTAAGGCAATGGCGCGCGACTTCCAGGTGCTGGCTCAGACCGTGGAGACGTTTGATCGTTGCTTACCTGAGTCGCAGGAGACGCCGCGCCATGCCCAATGAACCCTTGCTTACCGTGGAAAATGTCCATTTCACCATTCGCGGCAACCCGATTGTACAGGCGGTCAGCCTCCAGGTAGCGCCAGGGGAAATCGTCGCCCTCATTGGCCCTAACGGGGCCGGCAAATCAACCTTGGTGCGCATCGTGCTGGGCCTGCTGCGCCCGACCAGGGGACGGGTTCGACTCAAACCTGGGATACGGGTTGGCTACATGCCACAACGGTTGATGATCGACGAAACGCTGCCGCTGACCGTGCAACGCTTTGTGACCCTGGGGATGCGCGCCTCGCGCGAACGGGTCCGGTCCGCGCTGCGGGAAGTGGGCGCGGCGCATGTCCTGGACGCGCCGATGCAGGCTATTTCCGGAGGCGAAACGCAACGGGCGTTACTGGCGAGAGCCTTGCTGCGCGAGCCTGAACTGTTGGTGTTGGACGAACCGATCCAGGGCGTAGATCTGACCGGTCAATACGAATTGTACGATCTGATCAGCAGTTTGCGACGCCAACGGGGCTGCGGCATTTTAATGGTGTCGCACGAACTGCATCTGGTCATGGCGGCCACAGACGAAGTGGTGTGTCTGAATCGGCATGTCTGCTGTTCTGGCCATCCCGATCTGGTCGCTCAAGACCCGGCTTATCTGGAATTATTCGGTATTGACGGCGCGCGGCGACTGGCGGTTTACCATCATCATCACAACCATCGCCACGACCTGCATGGAACCGTAGTGCCGGTTAAGGAAAAAGCGCATGGATGATTTTCTGATACGCGCTTTGTTGGGTGGTCTAGGGGTAGCGCTCGCCGCCGGCCCGCTGGGCGCGTTCATCGTCTGGCGGCGCATGGCCTATTTCGGCGATACCCTGGCGCATTCGGGATTACTGGGGGTCATGCTGGGTATTGTGTTGAATGTCAATCCAGAAGTGGGAGTCGTTGCGACTTGCCTGACAGTAGCACTGGCCCTGGTATTGCTGCAACGGCAGCGCTGGCTGGCCGCCGATACGTTATTGGGCATCCTGGCCCATACCAGCCTCTCGCTGGGCTTGGTCACGCTGGCGTTTCTGGAAACGGTGCGGGTCGATCTGGTGGGCTATTTATTTGGGGACATTCTGGCGATCAGCCCCAATGATCTATATTGGATCTGGGGCGGCGTGTTGCTGGCGCTGGCGGCGTTGGTCTGGTTATGGCGACCGCTGCTGGCGGCGACAGTGCATGAGGAGCTGGCGCAAGTGGAGGGCGTACCAGTATTCGCCGTACGCCTGGCGTTCATGCTATTGATCGCTATTGTGATCGCGACAGCCATGAAGGTTGTCGGCATTTTGCTTATTACTTCCCTGCTGATTATTCCGGCGGCAGCGGCGCGGCGCTTCGCTCGGTCGCCGGAAGGTATGGCGTTGCTGGCTAGTGGCCTGGGTTGT
>JAGRHM010000287.1:0-1180 GCA_020445005.1 Candidatus Competibacteraceae bacterium
CTGGAGGTGGCGAAAATCGGTTCGGCGTGTTCGCCCTCGGCGGTGCGCGTCTGACCGGCGCGCACCGCCAGACTGGCGAAACCCAGTTCCGGTGAGTCATCAAGATCCATGGTTACACTCAAGCGTTATTATGCAGGTCGATGATGGCGTTGTTGGCGTTTTTCCGGGCGCGTTGCGCGCCATCGGAGCGGTCGCGGGCCAGACAGTCCAGATAATCCCGGTCGATGTCGCCGGTGACGTAATCGCCGGTAAAGCAGGAAGCATCAAAACGTTCCAGCGCATGATTACCGCGCCGCACCGCCTCTTCCAGGTCAGACAGATCCTGAAAAATCAGGTAATCAGCGCCAATCGCCCGCGCGATTTCCTCTTCGGAGCGACCATGGGCGATCAATTCACTGGCGGCGGGCATATCAATGCCGTACACGTTGGGATAACGCACCGGCGGCGCAGCGGAGGCAAAGTAGACCCGACGCGCGCCGGCGTCGCGGGCCATGCGGATGATCTCTTCAGAGGTCGTGCCGCGCACGATAGAATCGTCTACCAGCATGACATTTTTGCCGCGAAATTCGAGATCAATAGCGTTCAATTTCTGCCGCACCGATTTCTTACGAGTTTTCTGCCCCGGCATGATGAAGGTGCGGGCGATGTAGCGGTTCTTGATGAAGCCTTCTCGGTATTTGATGCCCAGGATCGACGCCATTTGCAGGGCGGCGGTGCGACTGGTGTCGGGAATCGGGATGACCACGTCAATGTCTTGTTCCGGCCAAACCCGCAGGATCTTTTCCGCTAGATGTTCGCCCATGCGCAAGCGCGCCTTGTGGACCGAAACCTGATCGAGAATGGAGTCCGGTCGGGCCAGATAAACAAACTCGAAGATGCAGGGTGAATAGCAGGGGTGTTCAGCACACTGGCGGGCATGCATCCGGCCCTCCAGATCGAACAATACGGCTTCGCCGGGCGCGACGTCGCGGATGCGCTGGAAATCCAGAACATCCAGTGCCACGCTTTCCGAGGCCACCATGTATTCCATACCCTCCTCGGTTTCACGGCGGCCAAATACCAGAGGCCGGATGCCATAGGGATCGCGAAACGCCACCAGGCCGAAACCAACGATCAGCGCCACGGCGGCGTAAGCGCCCCGCACTCGCCGGTGAACGGCGGCTACCGCTGCAAAAATATC
>JAGRHM010000287.1:1293-4847 GCA_020445005.1 Candidatus Competibacteraceae bacterium
AACAATTCGCTCTTGAGTTGCACCGAGTTCGTGAGGTTGCCGTTGTGGGCCAGGGTAATGCCAAAAGGCGAGTTGACGTAAAACGGTTGCGCCTCGGCGGAATCGGCGCTGCCCGCGGTCGGGTAACGGACATGGCCGATGCCGATGTTGCCATGCAGATTGCGCATGTGGCGGGTGCGGATCACATCGCGGACCAAGCCGTTGTCCTTACGCAGATACAGACGGCTGTCGTCACAGGTGACGATGCCCGCCGCATCCTGACCCCGATGCTGTAGAACGGTTAGACCATCGAACAGACTTTGATTGACTGGACTGCGTCCGGCGATCCCGATGATTCCACACATGGGTCATCCTCCTGCGCAAACCTGCTCATGACGGGAAACGAATGTTCTGAGCCAGTTCCGGCGGCAGGGCGCTCCGCAACCAGAGGGCTCCTTCCTGGAAACGACCCAATAGCAGCGATTGTTGCCACCAGGGATCGTTGGGTAAGGGAGTCAGTCCCGCCGCCAACACCAGGACAACGATAATGGCCGCACCGCGCGCCAACCCAAAAACCGTACCCAGTAGTCGGTCGGTGCCGGTCAGCCCCGTGTAATCGACCAGGTAGGAAGAGACGATGCCGATCAATCCGCCAATGAGCAATGTGGTCAGGAACAAGCCGCCGAAGGCCGCCGCCATGCGCAGCGATGGAAGTTCGATATAAGGCGCTAAATGAACAGCGCCATCCTCGGCGAATAGAAAAGCGATGGCGAAGGCGGCAATCCAGGTCGCCAGCGAAATCACCTCGCGCAACAGACCGCGCCAGAGTCCGATGAGCATGGAAAGGGCGATGAGAAAGACGATCAGGTAGTCAGCCCAGTTCATGGCTTTAGATCGTGGTCATATGGGTCGCAGTGCGGGCGGGATGCTCAGGCATTGGGCGGCAAGGATCATTAAAAAAATTGGATAGGTATCTTAGCAAAGTGAATCCGGTGTTGGAACAGCCCCGATCGGCCAGGCGTCCATCGGATGAAGGCTGCATCGGAGCAATGGCTACAAGACTTTAACTTACAACACCCCTTTCGGATACGACCCGAGCACCCGGAACAGGCTAGCCTGGTCGCGCAATTCGGCGAGCGCTCCCGCCACGGGCGCATCCTGCGCGTGACCGTCCAGGTCGATGAAAAACACATAATCCCACATTCCGCGCCGTGAGGGCCGCGATTCGATGCGGTTCATACTGACGTTATGGCGGGCCAGGGGCTCCAGCAACTTGAACAGTGCACCGGGTCGATTGAGCGAGGCGACCAGCAGCGCAGTCTTATCGTCGCCGGAGGGCGCAATCGGCTGACTGCCGATGATCAGAAAGCGGGTCGTGTTGTTCGGTTCATCTTCGATGTTGCGCACCAGCGTCGGCAATTCGTAGATATCCGCTGCGCATTGCCCGGCAATCGCTGCGGCATCCGCCGCATCGCGCACGCGCAACGCCGCTTCGCCATTGCTGCTGACCGCGATTTGCTCAATGCGCGGCAAATTGAGATCCAACCATTCGCGACATTGCGCCAGCGATTGCCGATGGGAATAAATGCGGCGCACTTCCCCTAGCGCGGTCGCGCGGGTGATCAGATGATGATTGATGCGCATCTGCACCTCGCCGCAGATGCGCAACGGCGATTGCAGGAACATATCCAGGGTATGGTTGACAACGCCTTCCGTCGAGTTTTCCACCGGCACCACGCCATAATCGGCGGAGCCGGCCTCCACTTCGCGGAACACTTCGTCAATGGCGCGCAGCGGGATGCTGTGAATGGATTTCCCGAAATGCTTGAGCGCCGCCGCCTGGGTAAAGGTGCCTTCCGGACCGAGAAAGGCGATCTTCAGCGGCTCCTCCAGCGCCAGACAGGCGGACATGATTTCGCGGAACAAGCGGGCCATTTCTTCGTTGCTCAACGGCCCTGGGTTGGCCTCGATGACCCGCCGCAAGACTTGCGCCTCGCGTTCTGGACGGTAGAAGTTGCCGGTAGCGCCGGCGGCCTGTTTAATCGCGCCCACCTGTTGCGCACAGCGCGCCCGTTCGGAAATCAGAGTTTGAATCTGCTCGTCCAGCGCATCGATACGCGCCCGCAGCGCCTGTAGACTATCGGCTTCATTGTTCATGCTGGCTCTTCGCCCTCGGCGCCCTCGCCCTCACTTTCATCACTGACCGGCAAATCGCCGTTAGCGTCGGTTTCACCCATGCTTTCGATCTTTTCTACGCCAATCAGTTTTTCCTGGCCTTGCAAACTGATGAGCTTGACGCCCTGGGTATTGCGACCCACTAGGGAAATACCCTCGACCGGGGTACGCACCAGAGTGCCGCCATCGGTGATCAGCATGATTTCCTGGTCGCTTTCCACTTGAACAGCGCCGGTGACCTGACCATTGCGCTCGGAGGTCTGAATCGAAATCACGCCCTGACCCCCGCGTCCCTTCCGGGGATAGTCATCGACCGGCGTGCGCTTGCCAAAACCTTTCTCGGTGACGGTGAGCACTGCGCCTTCTCCGACAACAATCAAAGCGATGACCTTTTGACCCTCCTCCAGGCGAATGCCGCGTACTCCACATGCAGAGCGACCGGTATTTCGCACGTCGGTCTCGGCGAAACGCAGCGCCTTGCCCGCGTCGGTGAACAGCATGATGTCGCATTGACCATGAGTGAGCGCCACGTTCACTAACTGATCGCCGTCGCGCAAGTCAATGGCGATGATGCCGCTGGCGCGCGGCCGCGAATATTCGGACAGCGGGGTTTTCTTGACTGTGCCGCTGGTCGTGGCAAAGAACACATAGCGATCCTCGCTGAATTCCCGTACTGCTAATATAGCGTTAATGCGCTCGCCTTCCTCCAGTGGCAGCAAATTGACGATAGGCCGTCCACGCGCGATCCGTCCCGCCTGCGGCAATTCGTAAACTTTTTTCCAGTAGACCCGGCCACGGTTGGAGAAGCAGAGCAGCGTGTCATGCGTGCTGGCGATGAACAATTTATCAATGAAATCCTCTTCGCGGATTGTGGTCGCCGCGCGGCCTCGTCCGCCGCGCCGTTGCGCCCGATACAGCGATAGCGGCTGCGCTTTGACATAACCGGCATGGGACAGAGTGACCACCATGGCCTCTTCGTTGATCAGGTCTTCCAGATTCAGATCCTGCTCATCCGGGAGGATCGTGGTGCGGCGGGGATCGCTGTATTGGGCGCGCAACTCAGTCAATTCAGTGCGGATCACTGCCGTTAAACGTTCTGGCACGGTGAGAATTTCCAGATAGTCCTCGATTCGATGCAGCAACTCCTGATACTCGTCCAGCAATTTGCGCTGCTCCAAACCGGTCAGCCGGTGCAACCGCAAGTCCAGGATCGCCTGGGCTTGTGCAAGAGACAATCGGTAGCCGCCTTCATTCAACCCAAACGCGGCGGGCAAATCCTCCGGTCTTGACAAGGCCGCGCCGGATTGCGCGAGTAAGTCAGTCACCAGTCCCGGCGCCCAGACGCGCTCCAGCAGGGCCGCGCGCGCGGTCGCCGGGTCAGCGGCGGCGCGGATCAGGGC
>JAGRHM010000288.1 GCA_020445005.1 Candidatus Competibacteraceae bacterium
TTAACGCCATTTCTGTTCGCCGCCCTGCTGGCGTATTTGGGCGATCCGCTGATTGATCGGCTCGAAGCGCGCAAGATTCCCCGCGCCTGGGCGGTTGCGCTGGTGTTCGGCGCGATCCTGTTCAGTTTGTTGCTGCTGCTGTTGTTCTTGATCCCGATGCTCACTCATCAGTTCAAGGGACTGATTCAACGGCTGCCTACCCATATCGATTGGTTTCAAATGCATGTTTTACCCTGGTTGGAAACCCATTTGGGCGTTGAACCGGAATCGTTCAGTCTCCGCAGTGTGCAAACCAAGCTGGTCGCCTTCGCCGACGACATTGGAGACCTGGCCGGCAGCCTGCTCGAATCGTTCCGAGCCTCGTCCACTGCACTGATTACCTGGATGGCCAACCTGATTCTGGTGCCGGTCGTGACTTTCTATTTGCTACGCGACTGGGATTTGCTAGTCGCCAGGGTCCAGGAACTATTACCTCGACACATTGAACCCGTAGTCAGCAAACTGGCTAGGGAATCGGATGACGTAATTGGCGCGTTTCTACGCGGCCAAGTGATTGTCATGGCGGTTCTCGGGGTCATCTATTCACTTGGCCTGGCGCTGATCGGGCTGGAATTCTCGCTCTTGATCGGGATGTTGGCTGGGCTGGTCAGTTTCGTGCCCTATCTGGGACTAATCACCGGCATTGTGGTGGCCAGCATTGCGGCGCTCATGCAGTTTCACAGTGTCCTCAGCCTCGTTCTGGTATGCATGGTCTTTGGCGTCGGCCAGTTAATCAGTGATTTCCTGCTGACCCCGAAATTGGTGGGAGATCGCATCGGCTTGCATCCTGTAGCAGTGTTGTTTGCAGTATTAGCGGGTGGCCATCTGTTCGGATTCTTCGGCATCCTGCTGGCTTTGCCGGTCACAGCGGTCATCGCAGTGCTGTTACGTCATGCCCATGATGAATATATTAAAAGTGTACTTTATAGCGATTGAACAGTCATCGCCTTAAAACGCTGGGCGCAAATCCAGCACCCGTTTAGCCTTGCCTTCCGATATCGGCAAATCGCCCGGCGGATGCAGCTCAACCACCGGTTTTACCAGAATCGTCGTGCGCAACGATTCACTGATACGCTCGCGCAGTTCATCCAGTGTGTGCGGCGGACCGGCAAACAGCACCGCTTCGACCTCGGTCTTGACCAGCAATCGGTCCAATGAACCTCGTTTTTCAAGTTGGATCAAATAATTGGTTCCCACACCAGATATTTTCATCAATGCGCTCTCAATCTGCGACGGGAAGACATTGACGCCATTGATAATGAGCAGATCGTCGCTCCGGCCCTGGAGACGCGCCAGCCGACGATGGACTCGCCCACAGGGACAATGACCGCCCACCAGATGAGAAAGATCACGGGTGCGATAACGCAACAGAGGGGTAGCTTGCCGTTGCAGTGTAGTGAGCACGATCTCGCCAGATTCCCCCTCGGCCAGCGGTTGTAAAGTCTGGGGATTGAGGATTTCCAGTAAGTAAGCGTCTTCCCAGAGATGCAAACCGGTTTGATACAGGCATTCAAACGCTACGCCGGGACCATTCATTTCGCTCAAGCCATAAGAGTTATAAGCTTTGACGCCAAACAGGCTTTCAATCTTGTCACGAGTTTCTTCGGAATACGGCTCAGCGCCGACGAAGGCTTTTTGCAGCGCGAGTTCAGTCACATCCACTCCTTCTCCGGCCAATGCGGCCTGGAGATGCAACAAGTAACTAGGAGTGGCGTGGACTACCGTGACGCGGAAATTTCGCATTAACTGAATCTGGCGACTTGTATTGCCGGAACTGGCCGGGATCACCAACATCCCCACTCGTTCTGCGCCATAATGCAGACCTAGCCCGCCGGTGAACAGCCCATAATTCGTCATGTTTTGGAACACATCGCGGCGAGTGGCGCCAGTCGCGGCGATGCAACGAGCGACCAGCTCGGTCCAACCATCAATATCATGCTGAGTGTGATAAATCACTGTAGGCGCGCCCGTGGTGCCGCTGGATGTGTGCAGGCGCACCACTTCTTCCCGGTCAACCGCCAGCAACCCTTCGGGATAAGCGTCGCGCAAATCATCCTTAGTAGTGTAGGGGAGTTGGCGCGCATCGCGCAGACTACCGATATCTTCCGGGCGGTTCAGCCCAATTTCTGCTAATCGCCGTCGATAAAAAGGAGTCTTCAGCGCCCACGCTACCGTCTTGCGCAAGCTGGCCAGTTGCAGGCGCTCCAGCGCCTCCCGCTCCATGAATTCAATCGCCGGATTCCAGGCCGGTGCATTCATTGATTATGGTTCCTGAATGAAAGATAGTCAGGCGAAAGTGGCGGTAAACTGTTATGTCAAGTCGCCCTGCACTAAATGGAAATGGTAGCATGGCCTACTCGACTTGCACCGTGATGATTTTAATTTGGAGTTCTCATGTTCCGTCGCTGCCTGCTCACCTGCATACTGGTCCTCGGCTTGCACGCCAGCGCCTGCGCGACCCAGGAATTTCGGGCTACCCCGATTTCCCTGGCTGACCAGGTCGGCGTTGGAGAGACCTATGCCGGTATTCGCCTGCTAGGCGCGCTGCGACTGGCGCGTACTGAAATCAATGGTCAACGATTGTGTGGTCTATCGGGATTAGCCTGGGATGAGGATGCCGGCATCCTGTATATCCTCTCTGACTTCGGCGCCTTGTTTCACCTGCGACCGGAATTTAACCAGCAGGGCCATCTGACCAGGATACAGCCGGTAGCCGCCTATCCCTTGCGGGATGCTCGTGACCGGCCATTGCGATTTCCCTACAACGATGCCGAAGGTCTGGCTATTCGCCAGGGTGACAATGCGATTCAGGGCGATACGGAATTATTGATCTCTTTTGAAAGAAGGCCCCGAGTGGTTTGCTACGCGCCAACCGGCCATTGGCGGGGTGACGAAAAACTGCCCGCGCCGCTCAGGAATCGACGCCGCTATCGCGATGAAAACCAGGCGCTGGAAGCGATCACGTTTCATCCACGCTGGGGGCTGTTGGTCGGAACGGAAGCGCCGCTGCGCAACGAGCCAGCGGATCAGGTTCGCCTCTTCCAGCTTGATGGCGGCCACTCCTGGAGCTATCCCCTCGCCCCCGCGCTGGGAAGCGCGCTGGTCGCCATGGAGGCTCTGCCAAATAACGATCTCCTGACTCTGGAGCGCGCCTTTGTCGCGCCTTTACGGCCTTTGATTATCAGCCTGCGCCGAACCAGTCTCCCTACGCCGGGGGAGGCGACGCCTCTCACTGTTGCTGACGTGGCGGTTTTCGATAGCAGTCAGGGTTGGCTGCTGGACAATTTCGAGGGGCTGACTCATCATCGGGAGCAACGATTTTTCATGATCAGCGACGACAACTGCAGCGCCTGGCAATCAACCTTGCTCGTCTATTTCGCGCTTTTACCCGCCCGTCTGGAAACAACACCCCGTTGAAAGAGGACAGCCTGTGGCATTCCTGGCGGTCGATAAACTGCAACATGGGATCAAATGACCGTATGCTGCATGACGGAACCGGTTGACAAGGGGTATGGCAAGCTTCAATATGCTGCGCTTAAATTAAAGGGGGCCACTGAATGTTCGACCGGATCAACCTGATAAAAAAATTAATTGGGCCTTCGCCATCCAGGGAGGTTCGGTCAAGCGCGAAATAAGCCGGGGAACCGGTCAAGTGAATGTCAACGGCGGCGTTCTTGCGTCAGGCTATCTGATCGGCGTTTCCGACGGCCCGACTTTGAATGGCCTTACCGCAGGCAACCGTCCGCCGGGACGCCAGGCGGGGTCCTCGCGACCCTATATATCGACGACGGTCAGCGCATAGCTTTGATTATCGAATGCGATTGATCAATAAGCAAATAATTTGAGGAGGAGTATCTCAATGTCCCGAGTTGCAGTGGTTACTGGTGGTATTGGTGGTTTAGGCACGGCCATGTGCAAGGCATTAGTGGAACAAGGCCGCAAGGCCGTGGCAGTTGATTATAGCGGCCTCTCCGCTGAAGTCGTAGATAAGTGGAAGGCCGACCGCAAGGCCGAAGGCCTGGATATCCCGGTCTATCTGGCTGACGTCACCGATTTCGATTCCTGCGCCGAAGCGTGCAAGAAGATCGAAGCGGAAGTCGGACCGATTGAAATCCTGGTCAACAACGCCGGCATCACCCGTGACGCCATGTTCCACAAGATGACCC
>JAGRHM010000289.1 GCA_020445005.1 Candidatus Competibacteraceae bacterium
CAGGCCGGCTACACCTCCGGCGGCGAGCAGCAGATGTGCGTGATCGGCCGCGCGCTGATGGCCAAGCCGGAAATGATTCTGCTGGATGAACCGTCTATGGGCTTGGCCCCACAGATCGTCGAAGAAATCTTTGAGATCGTAAAGGGCCTGAACAATCGGGAAAACGTCAGCTTTCTGTTGGCCGAGCAGAACACCATGATGGCGCTGCGCTATGCCGATTTCGGCTACATTCTGGAAAATGGCCGGGTGGTGATGGAAGGCGCTGCCGAGGAATTGCGCGCCAATGAAGATGTCAAGGAATTCTACCTGGGCATTTCTTCCTCCGGGCGTAAGTCCTTCAAGGACATCAAGCACTACCGCCGCCGCAAGCGCTGGTTGTCCTGAGAATGGCGCGAACCACGAAAATCAGGTAGCGTCGCACTAAGTTTAACGCGATGTTCGACTTTTTCGAGGGGAGATGAGGACAGGCTGATACGGCATAGCGATGCAAGTTAAGCTGAGGCGAACCAATTACCTCAATTGCACGGAGAAGCCGCCATGCCGCTTGAAAACTTTATCATCACGGTGTTTTGCTGGGTCAGCATTCAGGAAAAATTTTTATGAGCAAAGTCTGCATTTTCCCCGGCCAGGGGGCGCAACGGGTGGGTATGGGCAAGACGCTGTTCGATCGTTATCCCCAGGTTGAAGCTGAAGCCTCCGCCATTCTCGGCTATTCTCTTCGTCGGCTATGTCTGGAGGACTCGGAGCGCCAACTCGGGCAAACCCAATACACTCAGCCCGCCCTGTATACCGTCAACGCCCTTCATTATCGCCAGCACCTGGCGGATGGCGGCGCACCACCCACTTGGGCCGCTGGCCACAGTCTTGGCGAATACAACGCCCTGCAAGCTGCCGACGTCTTCGATTTCGCCACCGGCCTGCGTCTGGTGCAAAAACGCGGCGAATTGATGGGCCGGGTTAAGGGCGGCGGGATGCTGGCCGTCATCGGTCTGCATCCCTTGCGGGTTCGAGAAATCCTCGACGAGGCGCAACTGGACAGCATTGATATTGCTAACTTCAACACCTACGAACAGGTCGTGCTGGCCGGCCCGCGTGAGGCGCTCGATCAAGCCGCGCCGCGCTGTGAAGCCGCCGGCGCCCGCCACGCCATGCCGCTGAATGTCAGCGCCCCTTTCCATTCCCGCTACATGGCTGAAGCCGCCCGCGACTTCGTGGCTTTCCTGGCCAGTTTCACTTTTAATCTCCCGCGTTTCCCGGTCGTCGCCAACGCCAGCGCCCTCTCCTATGCAACGGACATTCATACCCCGCTGGGCCGGCAAATCGACCATCCGGTGCGCTGGATTGAATGCGTCGAATACCTGCTGCGTCAGGGCGCGCACGCCTTCCAGGAGATCGGCGGCCAAGTGCTGACGCCGATGATTCAGAAAATCCGCGACCAGTCGGCCTTCGCCAGCGCGGCGGAACCGGCTTGATGTCGGTTCCCATCGTCCCGGAGGCGCTGGGCAGCCGCACCTTTCGCCAGCAACACCAAGTGAAATACGCCTACGTCGCCGGGGCGATGGCCAAGGGCGTCGCCTCGCCGGAACTGGTCATCCGCATGGGTCGCGCCCGTCTGCTGAGCTATTACGGCTCCGGCGGTCAGCGTCTCGAAGTCATCGCCGCCGCCATCACTCGCATTCGCACGGAACTACAGCCCGATCAACCGTATGGCGTCAATTTGCTGCACAATCTGCTGATGCCCGAACTTGAGGAGCGCACCGTCGACCTGTTGTTGCAGCAGGAAGTGCGAGAAATCGAAGCCGCCGCCTACATTCACCCGACTCCGGCGCTGGTGCGCTACCGGGTCAACGGCTTATACCGCGATGCCCAGGGCGCGGTCATTGCTCCTAACCGCGTACTCGGTAAAGCGTCTCGTCCCGAGGTCGCGCAACAATTCCTGGCACCCCCGCCTGCCGAAATCGTCGCCGCCCTGCGTGCGACAGGATGCATCACCGCTGCCGAGGCCGAACTGGCGTCCTGCATTCCCCTCGCCGACGACCTGTGCGCCGAGGCTGATTCCGGCGGTCATACCGATCGGGCCGTAGCCTATGCGCTGATTCCGACCTTTCTGCGCCTGCGCGACCGGGCGCAAGCCGAATACCGTTACTTGCAACCGCCACGGATCGGCGGCGCTGGCGGTCTGGGCACGCCCGAGAGCATCGCCGCCGCTTTCATGTTGGGTTGTGAATTTGTCCTGACCGGTTCGATCAATCAATGCACAGTCGAAGCCGGTACAAGTGCGGCTGTCAAGGAACTGTTGGCGGCCGCCGACATCCAGGACACCGACCTGTGTCCGGCCGGCGATATGTTCGAGATCGGCGCCAAGGTGCAGGTACTGAAAAAAGGTGTGTTGTTCCCGGTCCGCGCCAACAAGCTGTACGAAATCTACCGCCGCTACGATACCCTGGAACAACTGGACTCGGCGACCCGACGGTTGCTGGAGGAAAAATACTTTGAACGGAGTTGCGAGGCGGTGTGGGCGGAAACCCGCGATTACTACGCCCAGGCTGCGCCGGCGGAACTGGAACGGGCGGAGCGCGCGCCCAAGCAGAAGCTGGCGATGATCCTGCGCTGGTACTTCGTGCGCGCCAACCGTCTGGCATTATCCGGCGATCCTGCGGGCCGCGTCGATTATCAAATTCACTGCGGTCCGGCGATGGGCGCTTTCAACCAGTGGGTCCGGGACACCCCGCTGGCCGACTGGCGCAACCGCCATGTCGACGACATCGCCGAACGCTTGATGCGCGAAGCCGCCGCCCTGCTCAACGCCCGCCTGGCCGCCCTGCAAACCGCTTCCCAGGAGTTAACGTCATGAATTTTCAAACCCTGCGCCTCGACCGCATTGGTCCACGCGCCGAGGTTGTCTTGAACAACCCCGGACAAATGAACACCATGAACCGGGCGTTCTTTCACGAAATTCGCCAGGTCTTTCAGGAACTGAACGTCGATCCCGCCATCCATGTCGTTTTGCTGTGGGCGGAAGGACGGGTATTCAGCGCCGGTCTTAATCTCAAGGAAGCAATGGATTTGTTACCGGAAAGCGGGGCCAGTGAAATTAAACGTCGGCAACAACTGGGCAAAATCATCCGCGACTTTCAGGACTGCTTCACCCAGGCGCAGCGTTGCCGGAAACCGGTCATTGCAGCGGTGCAGGGCTGGTGTCTGGGCGGCGGCCTTGATCTTGCCACCGCCTGCGACATTCGTCTGGCGGCTGCCGACGCCCAGTTCGCCATTCACGAAACGCGCATGGCCATGGTTGCTGATTTGGGTACGCTGCAACGGATCACTGTCCTGGTGGGTAAAGGCATGGCCCGCGAAATGGCCTTCACCGGCGAACCGATTAACGCACAACGGGCGCTGGACTGCGGATTGATTAACGCCATCTATCCCGACAAAGACCATCTTCTGCAAGCTGCTCGGGAACTGGCCGACCGGATCGCCGCCAACTCGCCCCTCGCCGTGCAGGGCGTGAAGCAGGTGTTGGATTACAGCGATGCGCATGGCGAAGCCGAGGGGCTGGAATATGTCGCCCAGTGGAACACTGCTTTTTTCCTCAGCCAGGACCTGGACGAAGCGTTGCGCGCTTTCGCCGAAAAGCGCACCCCTCACTTCAAAGGGGATTGACCAGCGCTATGGAGTGATCCCTAGCAGCGGGGCGCCATCGCGGTGGACCACGGTCCGCCGCATTGCTCCTGGCGGTAACGCCGCCGCCAGCGCCAGCCCATGCTCCTTTAACCGCCAGCATTGCAACTGCCAGTTGGTATTGGCATCCGCCGCCGATTCCCGCCGCAAGAGCACCGCCTCGCTATCGGTTGCGCACTGCACCGCGAACTCGTCCAACGGCAGGGATAATCCTAACCCCCGCGCTTTCGCATAAGCCTCCTTGAGCGTCCACAAACGCAGAAACGCCGTAGAACGCTCCTCAACCGGTTGAACCACCAGCCAATCCTGCTCCTCCGGCGCCAGCCAGCGCCTGGTCAGCGTTGCCCAATCGCCCTGCCGATTGAGCCGTTCCACATCCACCCCCAGCGCCACGTCATCAGCCAGCACGCACGCGACCAATCCCTCGGCATGGGACAGGTTAAAGCAGGGTCCGTCACCCGGTAACATGGGCTTCCCGTAAGGGTTAGTGACAAATTCCCAGGATTGCGGCGCTCGTGGAGCATAGCAGGACAGCGTCAACCGCAGCAGCGTATGAACCAGCAGATACTGAAGCCGGTCCCGGGCGAAGTAAAACCGCTCATACCGGGCGCGCTCCTCCGGCGACAGAATATCCAGCAGGAACCGCTCCCGGGCGGACGGCAACGGAACGCTAGTTGCGACCCGCCACAGATGAATTTCGCCAGCCGGCAGGGCCAGAGACATAGCTTTCAGATCAACAGCGCCTGCATGTCCGCCTGGATGGCCTGTAACACTGGCGCGCGGTCGGTCTGGAAATAGAAATGATCTCCCTCGAACCAGCGCGTTTCAAACCCTCCCGTGGTTTGCCAGCGCCAATCCATCAGCGCCTCCGGGCGCACCCGCTGATCCCTGCGCCCGCAATACGCGGATATTGGGCAGGGCAATGGCGGTTCCGGGCGATAGACATAACTGGCCAACACATCGAAATCGGCGCGCAGGGTAGGCAGGAAGAGTTGCAGAAAATCCGGATCGCGCAAAATGGGTTCCGGAATACCGCCATAACGCTGGGTCAGTTGCGCGATAAACTCAGCATCGGGCAGATGTTGAATCGGCAAACCCTGATCGGGAATGGTGGGCGCCTGCCGTCCCGACAATAGTAAACGACTCGGCAAGGGCCAGTCGCGCCGGCGCAATTCGCGGGTCAGTTCAAACGCCAGCAACGCCCCCATGCTGTGGCCGAACAGAACAAAGGGTGGAGCCAGCCAGGGTTGCAGGGCGTCGGCCAGCGCATCGATCAATGGAAAAAACCGGGTGTGCGGCGGTTCCTCACGGCGGGTTTCCCGCGCTGGCAGCTGCACTGCAAATAGTTCCAGTTCCTCCGACAGCACCCGCGCCCATTGCACATACATAGCGCCCCCCCCGCCGGCGAAAGGAAAACAAAACAGCCGACAAGCGGGTTTGGCGGAAGCCCGGGGATGCAGGAGCCAAGGGGTTGTTAAGGAGGCTGAATACGCCCCTCCCTCTGACCCGCGAGAGAGGGGCAAGTTTACGTTTTCAATCACTTGGTCAGGCTTTTCCAGACCTTGCGCCGCACCTTGCCGACGTTTTTGCCATAACGCTTCTTCCAGCCATCGCGCTTCCGGGTATTCGCCTGCTGATGCAGATCCAGATAATACTCGCCGCCGATAATCTGCGCCTTGGCCAGGCGGCGGCTCAAACGCTCGATAGGACGCAGATACCAGGTCTGCTTTTTCTTCTTGCCGCGCCCTTCGTACAGCACGGCGCTACCGGTCGTACCGGCGGGACCGGCCTTGACCACGGTAATTCGCCGCACAGCTTTGCCAAGTTTTATTTGCATATCATGCCTCCTCCCCACTGGGGTTTGTTGTGAGAGAGCAAACTATAAGACATTATTAATCAAATCATTATCAGTATTTTAGTCACCGCGCCCTAATCTTGACAAGATGTCTACCCTTGATCAGCCCTCCGAGCCAGTCTATGAAACATTCGGAGCATCAAAAAAATGATGCCGATAATTAACAGCCACCATGGATGATCGATATGCGGTACATTATCGGCAAAGTCAATCATTTCATGCGGTATATATTTGTGAGAACCAACCGCATAATGCTGATAAAACAAAAGCCAAAAAGACGTTACCAGCGCAATGGCCAGTAACTTCGACATCGTTCGATAAACTTCACGGGTAAAGCGATTGGCGCGCGTACCCATACTTTTCAACATAAGGGTTTGCTCGCGTATAGCAGGAGACAGCAGCGCGCCATATTCATCCATAGCGCCGATCATCTCGCGGACCGAATCGCCGGCCCTGCGCATGATTCCTCCTTGAAGCTGCCGCCTGCGCGCCTGCCGCAAGTAGGACTTGAACAACCGGGTGTAGCTGGCGCTGGGCATCAGATAGCTCAGTGAAGCGTCCAGAGTGGTCATGGTGCGACTGATTTTCAGCAACGCCCAGTTCACTGGTACTTTGTAAGTCATCAACACCTGCCCGGATTCCGTGCCCACCGAACCCAGCGATTTTTGATGATAATCCAGATTGCGCAGATGTGTTTTCGCTTCCCAAAGCCGGTAGCAGCGCACCAGATCTTCACGCAGTCGTCGGACATCGGTGGGTACTTCCGGGGCATAATGCAACGAGTAGTCGGCGGCGCGGCTAAAGTCGCGATTAGCCAGGGCGTTGAGACTGAGTCGATAGGTGCGTAAAAATTCCTGTTCCACCGTGCCAATCGTGCCCAAATCAATGAGCGCCACCCGGCTGTTCTTCAACAACAGAATGTTCCCCGGATGCAGATCGGCGTGAAACAGGTTGTCTTCGAGCAGTTGGCGCAGCGTGGAACAGAACAGGCGGGTAGCGACCTTGGTCGGCTTGACGTTATTCGTCTCCAGCCAGATGCTCAACCGTGCCGGGTCGTGATTACGCACGGTGATGTAGTCAGACATGAGCACTCCGGCGACGAACTCCATTACCAACACCCGGGGTGAACATAATCGCCGGTAGACCTTCGGCACATAAACCCGATGTCCGCGCAATGAGGCTTTCATCCGCCGCAAATGCGACGCCTCGTAGCGGTAATCCAATTCCTCCAGCATGATCTGTTCCAGCTCCCAGAGGAAATCCCGCCAACGCAAATGGGGCGCAACGTTGAAACCGATCAGCATATTAATCAAGCGACGCACCAACCGCATGTCGCGCAGGAAGGATTGGGTCACTTCCGGACGCTGCACCTTAACCACGACTGAAGTTCGCGTATGACGCAACACGGCCTTGTGGACCTGGCAAATCGAGGCGGCGGCCAGTGGGGTTAATTCGAATTCGGTAAAAACATCTCCCAATGGCTGGTCCAGGTCCTTTTCGATAATGGCGCGGGCCACTTCAGGAGGAAAGCCAACGGCGCGGTATTGCAGTTGCGATAATTCCCGACAAGTCGCTTCATCCAGAAGATCAGCCCGCAGCGACAACAACTGGCCCACCTTAATCCACAATCCTCCCATTTGTTCAAAGACTTCCCGCAATCGCCGTGCG